>NZ_JBEOYE010000014.1:0-132703 GCF_040296945.1 Streptomyces sp. NPDC001941
CACGGTGGCGTCGCGGTAGACCTTGTCGGCCGGGAAGCCCTCCTTGGGGACGACCTCGATGGCGTACAGCGCGAAGACGGCGCCGCGTACCTGACCGGCACACCGCCCGACCCGCTCGACGGGTCCGCGCCGGACCGGGTGCGCATCCCGGCCATCGGCGTCGACGCGCCCGTCACCCAGGTCGGCCGCGACGGCGACGGCTGGATCGACGCGCCGCCGCCCACCGACGACAACCTCGCCGGCTGGTACACCGGCGCCGTCACCCCCGGCGAGCGCGGCACCGCCGTCCTCGTCGGGCACGTCGACACCCGCAGCGGACCCGCCGTCTTCTACGGCCTCGGCGCGCTCCAGCCCGGCAGCCGCATCGAGGTGCGCCGGGCCGACGGCCGCACCGCCGTCTTCGCGCTGTACGCCATCGAGGTCGTCCCCAAGGAGGGCTTCCCGGCCGACAAGGTCTACCGCGACGCCACCGTGCCCGAGCTGCGCGTCATCACCTGCGGCGGCGGCTTCACCAAGAAGAAGGGCTACGACGGGAACGTCGTCGGCTACGCCCGCCTCGTCGACGTACAGGCGAATTGAACCCTTCCACCCGGTCGACGCCCACCCGTCCGGTTATGTGAAGCTGGAGCGATGCGCATCCTGGTGGTGGAGGACGACGAGAGCCTGGCCGACTCGCTGCGGCGCGGCCTGTCCGCCGAGGGGCACTGGGTCGACGTCGCCCACGACGGGCACCGCGGCCTGGAGCTCGCCCTCGGCGGCGGCTACGACGCGGTGGTCCTCGACCTGATGCTGCCCGGGCTCAACGGCTACCAGGTGTGCGGCAGGCTGCGCCGCCTCGGCGACCCCACGCCCGTGCTCATGCTCACCGCCAAGGACGGCGAGTACGACGAGGCCGAGGGCCTGGACACCGGGGCCGACGACTACCTCACCAAGCCCTTCTCCTTCGTCGTGCTCCTCGCCCGGCTGCGCGCGCTCGGCCGCCGCGGCGGCGCCCGCGACGACCGCACCCTGCAGGCCGGGGACCTCACCCTCGACGTCGTCGGCCGCCGCTGCCGCCGGGGCGGTACGGAGATCGAGCTCACCGCCCGCGAGATGGCCGTCCTCGCCTGCCTGCTCGCCCAGCCCGGGCGCGCCGTCGCCAAGCAGGACATCCTCGACGAGGTCTGGGACGCCCCCACCAGCGTCGACCCCAACATCGTCGAGGTGTACGTCTCCTCTCTGCGCAAGAAGATCGACGCCCCCTTCGGGCGGCGCTCCCTGCTCACCGTCCACGGCACCGGCTACCGCATGGCCCCCGACGGTGGCTGACACCCCGCGCACGGCACCGTCCCGCACCACCCGCCCGCGCCGCGTCCGGCCGCCCCGCCTCGTGCCCCGTACCGTGCGCGGCCGCAGCGCCGCGGCGGCCGCCCTCGCCATGGCCCTCCTCCTCGCCGTCGGCGGCGCCTGGCTGCACACCCTGCTGCGCGCCAACCTCCTGGAGAACGCCAACGGCCGCACCGAACTCGCCGCCCGCAAGGTCGCCTCCCAGGCCGACACCGGCACCCTGCCCGCCCGGCTGCCCGCGCCCGAGGGCGGCGTCGACCTGGTCGTCGTCCTCGACGCCCGGGGCCACGTCGTCGCCGCCACCCGCGACACCACGCCCACCCCGGCGCTGACCGGCTTCCGCCCGCCGACCGGCGAGGACAGCGCCACCCGCATCCTGCCCGGCGGCGAACGCCACGACCTCGTCGTCGTCCGCGCCACCACCCCCGGCGGCGAGGCCCGCTACGTCTACGGCATGACCGTCCTCAGCGACGTCGACGCCGCCACCGGAGCCATCGGCTGGGTCCTGGTCGCCACCGCCCCGCTGCTCATCGGGCTGGCCGCCGCCCTCGCCTGGGCCGTCACCGGAGCCGCGATGCGCCCGGTCGCCGCGATCCGCACCGAACTCGACGCCGTCACCGCCCGCGAACTGGACCGGCGGGTCCCCGAGCCGCCCGGCGGCGACGAGATCGCCCTGCTCGCCCGTACCGTCAACACCACCCTGGACCGCCTGGAGCAGTCCGTCGGCCAGCAGCGCCGCTTCGTCGCCGACGCCTCCCACGAGCTGCGCGGCCCCATCGCCGCCGTCCGCTCCCGCCTGGAGGTCGCCCTCGCCGACCCCGACGAGGCCGCCGTGCGCGCCGCCCTCGCCGACACCGAGCGCCTCCAGCAGGTCGCCGCCGACCTGCTGCTGCTCGCCCGCCTGGACGCCCGGCCCGCCGTGCGCGACGAACCCGTCGACCTCGCCCTGCTGGCCGCCGAGGACGCGGCCCGGCGCGGCGCCGCGCGCGCCCGGCTCGTGGTCGACGCGGACACGCCCGTACCGGTGCGCGGCGACCCCGCCCAGCTGGAGCGGCTCCTCGCCAACCTGGTCGACAACGCGCTGCGGCACGCCGCCGGCGAGGTACGGGTACGGGCCGCGCTGGAGCACGCCACCCCCGTCCTGGAGGTCACGGACGACGGCCCCGGCATCCCGCCCGCCGCCCGCGCGCACGTCTTCGAGCGCTTCGCCCGCCTCGACGCCGCCCGCACCCGGGGCAGCGGCGGCACCGGCCTGGGCCTGGCCATCGCCCGCGACATCGCCCGCGCCCACGGCGGGGACCTGGTCGTCGCCGACAGCCCGCGCGGCGCGCGGCTGGTGGCGACGCTGCCGGGGACCGGCGCCCGGGCGGCCCGGGCGGCCCGGGGTTCCTGAGCGTTGTTCTTGTGCGGGGTTCCTGAGTGAGTTCCTGACGGGGGTTCCTGAGCGGGTTCCTGAATGGGTTCCTGAGCGGGGTTTCAGGACCTTCAGGAGTCCTTCAGCGCCGTGATCCGAGGATCGTGCGGTGTGAAGCACCGTCGGGCGAAGAACACCGAGAAGACCACCGGGACGGCCACCCAGAAGGCCACCGGGAGGGTCGCCGAGAAGGCCACCGGGAAGGTCACCACCGCCACCAGGGCCGGGGCCACCGGCGCGAGGAGCGGCGCGCGCAGGCGTCCCAGGTCGAGAAGGTCCCGGATCACCCGGGTGCTGCTGTGCACCGGCCTGGCCGCCGCCGTCTGCGCCGCCGGCGGGGGCTGGTACCTCTACCGGGACCTCACCCGCAGCATCGGCAGCTCCAAGGCCCTGGACGACGGCGCGCCCCGCTCGAAGTACGGCGACACCAACATCCTGCTGATGGGCCTGGACAGCCGCAAGGACAACAACGGCCAGGACCTGCCCGACGCGGTCCTCGACAAGCTCCACGCCGGCAGCTCCGACATCGGCGGCTACAACACCAACACCCTGATCCTGCTGCACGTCCCCGGCGACGGCTCCAAGGCCACCGCGTTCTCCGTGCCGCGCGACGACCTCGTCGAGCTCACCGGCGTACCCGGACACGGCAAGGACAAGATCAAGAAGGCGTACGGACTCGCCAAGTACGAGACCGAGCGGCGCCTCGCCCGCCAGGGCGTCACCGACCGGCGCAAGCTGGAGCACGAGGGCCGTGAGGCGGGCCGCAAGGCCGAGATCCGTACCGTACGCGACTTCCTCGGCGTGCCGATCGACCACTTCGCCGAGGTCAACCTGGCCGGCTTCTTCCACATCGCCGACGCACTCGGCGGCGTCCCCGTCTGCCTCAACAAGGCGGTCAAGGACCGTTACTCGGGCGCCGACTTCCACGCCGGACGCCAGACCCTCGACGGGCAGCAGGCGCTCGCCTTCGTCCGCCAGCGCCACGGGCTGCCGCGCGGCGACCTCGACCGCACCCGCCGCCAGCAGGCGTTCCTCGCCTCCGCCGCGCACCAGCTGAACTCCGCGGGCACCTTCACCGACCCCGGCAAGCTCGTCAAGCTGCTCGACACCGCCAAGAAGGACCTCGTCATCGACGAGGGCTGGGACCTGCTCTCCTTCATCGAGCAGGCCAAGAACCTCTCCGGCGGGAACGTCGAGTTCGCCACCCTGCCCATCGCGGGCTTCGGCAAGCACAACAACGAGGACGTCAACCTCGTCGACGCGGCCCGGGTACGGGACGTGGTGCGCTCCAGGCTGGCGAAGGCCCCCTCAGGCACACCGAGCCCCTCGGACACGCCGTCCGCGAAGCCCGGCGCGAAACCGTCTGCGAAACCCGGCGCGAAACCCTCGGGCGGGGCGGGGGACGACGGCGTGCGCACCCTGGACGGCGGAGGCATCCCGTGCGTGGACTGACCGCCGCCCTCGGCGCGCGCCGCCGCGCCGAGGCCGTCCTGCTGCTCTTCGCCGTCGCGATCCCGCTGTACGGGTACGTGTGCGTCGGCGCCGCGATGACCGCGTCACCCGCCGACGGGCTCACCGGGTTCGCCGTCAGCCTGCTGCTCCTCGCGCTCACCGCCCACCTCGCCGTACGCCGCTGGGCGCCGCGCGCCGACCCGCTGATCCTGCCCCTCGCGGTGCTGCTGACCGGCATCGGGCTCGTCCTGCTGCACCGCCTGGACATCACGTACGCGAAGAGATTCGACGCGGCCCCGACCGCGACCGGGCAGCTGCTGTGGACGGTCATCGGCGTCGCGGTGTGCCTGGTCGTGCTGGTCGTGGTGCGCGACCACCGCCACCTGCGCCGCTACCTGTACCTGACGATGGCGGTGGCGCTGGTGCTGCTGCTGGCGCCCGCGTTCTTCCCCGGCGACACCTACGGCGCCAAGCGGTGGATCTTCCTCGGGCCGCTCTCCTTCCAGCCCGGCGAGTTCGTCAAGATCATGATCGCGGTGTTCTTCGCCGGGCACCTGGTCCTCAACCGCGACGCGCTCGCCCTCAGCGGACGCAAGGTCCTCGGCCTCCGGCTGCCGCCCGGGCGGCAGTTCGGGCCGATCGTCACCATCTGGCTGATCAGCCTGCTGGTGCTGGTCTTCGAGCGCGACCTGGGCACCTCGCTGATCTTCTTCGGCATGTTCGTGGTGATGCTCTACGCCGCCACCGAGCGCACCAGCTGGATCGTGTGCGGCCTGCTGATGGCGGCCGTCGGCGCGTTCGCCGTCGGCTCCACCGAGCCGCACGTCAAGGGCCGCGTGATGGCCTGGCTGCACCCCATGGACATCTACCTGCCGGTCGAGCGGCGGCCCGCGGGCCTGGTCTCCGCCCAGTCCGCCGAGGCGCTCTTCGGCTTCGGCAGCGGCGGCGCCACCGGCACCGGCCTGGGCCTGGGCCACCCCGACCTGATCGGCTTCGCGGGCCGCAGCGACTTCATCCTCACCACCGTCGGCGAGGAACTGGGGCTGGCCGGCACCATGGCGATCCTCGTGCTGTACGGACTGCTGGTGCAGCGCGGCCTGAAGGCGGCCCTCGCCGCGAGCGACCCCTTCGGCAAGCTCCTGGCCGTCGGACTGTCCGCCGCGCTCGCCCTCCAGGTGTTCGTCGTCGCGGGCGGGGTGCTCGGACTGATCCCGCTGACCGGCAAGGCGCTGCCCTTCCTCGCCAAGGGCGGCTCGTCACTGGTCGCCAACTGGGTCCTGATCGCACTGCTGTTGAGGGTGAGCGACCGCGCGCCGGAGCCGCTGCCCGCGACGGCGCGGGACCCGGGTGCCGCGGAGTGGGAGGGGGAGCCGGGGGCAGCGGGGGAGCGGGGGCGGTCGGCCGCCGTGGTGTGAGGGAGGGGGCGGGGGCCCGGGCCGGGGGCGTGGGAGGGTGGCCTCGGGGCTTCGGCGGCTTGTCCCGTACCGGCCTCGGGGCCTCGGCGGCTCGTCCCGTACCGGCCTCGGGGCCTCGGCGGCTCGTCCCGTACCGGCCTCGGGGCCTCGGCGGCTCGTCCCGTACCGGACCCGGGGCCTCGGCGGCTCGTCCCGTAACGGCCCCGGAGGCGGTGGCGCTTGTCCCGTACCGGCCCCGGAGGCAGTGGTGCTTGTCCCGTACCAGCCCCGGCTTTGTCCTCGATCGGGAGAAAGTCGTCGTGGATCCGTGCGCAACTTCTTCCCCCTCGGGCGAAGCGCTGCTACGTTCCCCTCGAAAGCCCGCCGGAACAACCCGGCGGGGCAAGGGAATTCGGCCATCGTGGCGGGGAGGGCGCGTGAGACGCATGACGGCACGACCCGCCAATGCCCACCAGGCGCGCCTGCTGCGCCTGTTGCGCGACGGCGGCCCCAACTCCCGCGCCCAGCTGGGCGACATGATCGACCTCTCGCGATCCAAGCTCGCCGTGGAGGTCGACCGGCTCCTGGAGACCGGGCTCGTCGTCGCCGACGGACTCGCCGCCTCCCGGGGCGGCCGTCGCTCCCACAACATCCGGCTCGCACCCGCGCTGCGCTTCCTCGGCGTCGACATCGGCGCCACCTCGGTGGACGTCGCCGTCACCAACGCCGAACTGGAGGTCCTGGGCCACCTCAACCAGCCCATGGACGTCCGCGACGGCCCCGTCGCCGTCTTCGAGCAGGTGCTCGCGATGGCCGCGAAGCTCAGGGCGTCCGGCGTCGCCGAGGGCTTCGACGGCGCGGGCATCGGGGTGCCGGGCCCGGTCCGCTTCCCCGAGGGCGTACCGGTTGCGCCACCGATCATGCCGGGCTGGGACGGCTTCCCCGTGCGGGAGGCCCTCAGCCAGGAGCTGGGCTGCCCGGTCATGGTCGACAACGACGTGAACCTGATGGCCATGGGCGAACAGCACGCCGGGGTCGCCCGCTCCGTCGGCGACTTCCTCTGCGTCAAGATCGGTACGGGCATCGGCTGCGGCATCGTCGTCGGCGGCGAGGTCTACCGGGGCACCACCGGCAGCGCGGGCGACATCGGGCACATCCAGGTCGAGCCGGACGGACGCCCCTGCGCGTGCGGCAACCGGGGCTGCCTGGAGGCCCACTTCAGCGGTGCGGCCCTGGCCCGCGACGCCGAGGACGCCGCCCGTGCCGGACGCTCCCACGAACTGGCCGCGCGCCTGGAGGCCGCCGGACGGCTGACGGCCGCCGACGTGGCCGCCGCTGCCGCCGCCGGGGACGCCACCGCGCTCGACCTGATCCGCGAGGGCGGCAACCGGGTCGGCCAGGTCATCGCCGGGCTCGTCAGCTTCTTCAACCCCGGCCTCGTCGTCATCGGCGGCGGGGTCACCGGACTCGGCCACACCCTGCTGGCCAGCGTCCGCACCCAGGTCTACCGGCAGTCCCTGCCGCTGGCCACCGGAAACCTCCCCATCGTCCTGGGCGAACTGGGCCCGGCGGCGGGGGTGACGGGCGCGGCCCGTCTGATCAGCGACCACCTGTTCTCACCGGCGTGACCGCCGGCCGCTGACGGCCGACCGGGTGGGTCGGACGGACAGCGGTCGGTAGTCGGCCGAAGGGCACCAAGCGCTCGTCCCGCACGGCCCCGCACGTCCCGTACAGCCTCGCACTACGAGCACGGCCGCACCACGCGTACCAAGAGCCGCACCACACGCACCGGCACCTCCGTACCCGTAACAGCGCATCCGTAACAGCGTGCTCATCACGCAGCACTCGTACCGCAGCACACGTGACGCGTGACATGGCACACGGCACCGATCACACGGCACCGCGCACACGGCACCGATCACCTAGCACCGGTCATACGGCACCCATCACACGTAACGCGTGACATGGCACAGCGCACCCAGTTCCACCCCCGCCTCGCCCCGCACACTCCGCTCCCGCCCCACCCCCGCCCCGCATCCCGCTCCAGCACCCCGTCGTCACCCGCCCGAGGGGACCCCCGCATGGCACCCGCCCCGGCACCACCCTCCCCGCACCCAACCCCCGGCCTGCCGCTGCTGGCCATGGCCGGCATCACCAAGTCCTTCCCCGGAGTCCGCGCCCTCGACGGCGTCGACCTGGAGGTCCAGGCCGGTGAGGTGCACTGCCTGCTCGGCCAGAACGGCGCGGGCAAGTCCACCCTGATCAAGGTCCTCGCGGGCGCCCACCAGCCCGACGGCGGCGCGATCACCTGGCAGGGCGCGCCCGTCGCCCTGAGGTCCCCGATCGCCGCGATGCGCCTGGGCATCGCCACCATCTACCAGGAGCTCGACCTCGTCGAGGGCCTGTCCGTCGCCGAGAACGTCCACCTCGGCCACGAGCCGACGACCGCCGGATTCGTCGTACGGGCCAGGGCCGCCCGCACCGCGACTGCCGCGCTCCTCGCCCGGCTCGGGCACCCGGAGATCGACCCGGCCCGTCTCGTCGGCCGACTCTCCGCCGCACAGCGGCAGATCGTGTCCATGGCGCGCGCCCTCTCCCACGACGTGAAGCTGATCGTCATGGACGAGCCGTCGGCCGCCCTGGACCCGGACGAGGTCGACAACCTGTTCCGCATCGTCGCCGACCTCACCGCCGCGGGCGTCGCCGTCGTCTACATCTCCCACCGCCTGGAGGAGATCCGCCGCATCGGGGACCGCGTCACCGTCCTCAAGGACGGCCGGGCCGTCGCCGGGGGACTGCCCGCACGGGACACCCCTACGCGCGACATCGTTGCCATGATGACCGGCCGCGCCGTCGAGCACGTCTTCCCCGAACGGGCGCCCGCCGACGCCGGGTCCACCACCGCCGGGTCCGCCACGTCCACACCCGTCCTGCGGGTCGAGGGGCTGGCCCGGGAAGGCGAGTTCGCGCCCGTGGACCTGGAGTTGTACCCCGGCGAGATCGTCGGCCTGGCCGGGCTCGTCGGCTCGGGCCGCTCCGAGATCCTGGAGACCGTGTACGGCGCCCGCCGCCCCACCGCGGGACGCGTCCTGGTCGACGGCCGGCCCCTGCGCCCCGGCAGCGTCCGCTCCGCCGTCCGCGCCGGACTCGGCCTGGCCCCCGAGGAGCGCAAGGCCCAGGGCCTGCTGATGCTGGAGTCCGTCACCCGCAACGTGTCCGTCTCCTCCCTGTCCCGCTTCTCGCGCGGCGGCTGGGTCGACCGCGGCGCCGAGCGCGCCGCCGCCCGCGCCACCACCCGCGAGCTGTCCCTGCGCCCCGACGACCCCGAGGTCCGCATCCGCACCCTGTCCGGCGGCAACCAGCAGAAGGCCGTCCTGGCCCGCTGGCTGCTGCGCGGCTGCCGCGTGCTGCTCCTGGACGAACCCACCCGGGGCGTGGACGTCGGCGCCCGCGCCGAGCTGTACGCGGTGATCCGCCGGCTCGCCGACGACGGCCTGGCCGTCCTGCTCGTCTCCAGCGAGGTCCCCGAGGTCCTGGGACTCGCCGACCGCGTCCTGGTCCTGCGCGAGGGCCGCGTCGTGCACACGGCGCCCGCCGCGGACCTGGACGAGCACCGCGTACTCGACCTCGTGATGGAAGGGAGCCCGACGCCATGACGCAACCCGCCTCGCCCGCCCAGCGGGACGCGCCGACCAAGGCCGTCAAGTCACCGCAGGACAAGGGAAGTCGACGACGGCCGGGCCTCGGGCTGCGCGCCGACGTGCGCAACCTCTCGCTGCTCGGGGTGCTCGCCGTGCTCATCGCGGTCGGCGGCATCACCAAGCCCGACCAGTTCCTCGCCACCTCCAACCTCCAACTGGTGCTCACCCAGGCGTCCGTCATCGGCGTCGTCACCGTCGGCATGACCTTCGTCATCACCAGCGGCGGCATCGACCTGTCCGTCGGTGCGATCGTCGCCCTCGCCTCGGTGTGGGCGACCACGCTGGCCACCCAGGAGTACGGCTTCGCGGGCATCCTCTTCACCGCCGTCGTCGTCGGCCTGGCCTGCGGCCTGGTCAACGGACTGCTCATCGCCTATGGGGGCATGGTCCCCTTCATCGCGACCCTCGCCATGCTTGCCTCGGCGCGCGGCCTGGCCCTGCAGATCACCGACGGCAAGACCCAGATCGTCAGCGTGAACTCGGTGCTCGACCTGGGCGTCCCCGACGCGTATGTCCTCGGAGTCCCGCCGCTGGTACTGGTCTTCGCCGCCGTCACGGTGGCCGGCTGGCTGGTGCTCAACCGCACCACCTTCGGCCGGCGCACGATCGCCGTCGGCGGCAACGCCGAAGCGGCCCGCCTCGCCGGCATCGACGTACGCCGCCAGCGCCTCTACCTCTACCTGCTGTCCGGCCTGTGCTGCGGCATCGCCGCGTTCCTGCTGGTCATCCTGTCCGGGTCGGGCCAGAACACCAACGGCAACCTGTACGAACTCGACGCCATCGCCGCCGCGATCATCGGCGGCACCCTGCTCAGCGGCGGCCGCGGCACCATCGTCGGCTCCGTCCTCGGCGTCCTGGTCTTCACCACGATCACCAACATCTTCGCCCTGAACAACCTGCAGAGCGACGTCCAGCAGATCGCCAAGGGCGCGATCATCGTCGCCGCCGTCCTGGTCCAGCGCCGTACCGTCCGCGACGCCGACGGCTGACGCTCCCTCACCACCCCTCACTTCCCACCCTGTTGTCCGTCCATCGCGCGAAGGGTCGCCCCGCCATGCCACGCAACGGTCTGCCCAGCTCCAGCCCCAGCCGCAGAGGCATCCTCTTCGGCACCGCCGCGGTCTCCGCGGGCGCCGTCCTCACCGCCTGCACCAGCAACGAGCCCAAGGAGAAGGCCGCCGCGCAGTCGAACGCGCCCGCCGCCGACGACAAGCCCGGCACCCCGGTCACCATCGGCTTCGCCGGGCCCCAGGCCGACCACGGCTGGCTCAACGCCATCAACGAGAACGCCAAGTCCCGTGCCGGCAAGTACTCCGAGGTCACCCTGGAGATCACCGAGGGCTCCAACGACACCGCCGCCCAGATCGGCCAGATCCAGACCCTCATCAACAAGAAGGTCGACGTCCTGGTCATCCTGCCCGCCGACGGCAAGGCGCTGACCCAGGTCGGCCTGCAGGCCATGAAGGCGGGCATCCCGGTCATCAACCTCGACCGGGTCTTCGCCTCCCCGCAGGCCTACCGCTGCTGGATCGGCGGCGACAACTACGGCATGGGCCTCAACGCGGGCAACTACATCGGCCAGCAGCTCAAGGACAAGCAGGGCGCCAAGGTCATCGAACTGGCCGGCCTGGACAACCTGGAGCTCACCAAGGAGCGCACCCGCGGCTTCGACGACGCCCTGAAGAACTACCCCAACATCCAGAAGGTGGCCCGCCAGGCCGCCTCCTTCACCGTCGAGTCCGGCCAGGCCAAGATGGCGCAACTCCTCCAGGCCCAGAGCCAGTTCGACGCCCTGTGGAACCACGACGACGACCAGGGGGTCGGCGCGCTGCGCGCCATCGCCCAGTCCGGCCGCAAGGACTTCCTGATGGTCGGCGGCGCCGGCTCCAAGTCCGCCATGGACGCCATCAAGGCCGACAACAGCGTCCTGAAGGCCACCGTCCTCTACCCGCCCACCATGGCGGCCTCCGCCATCGACCTGGCCCGCGCGCTGGGCCAGAAGAAGGGCGTGGGCGGTCTCTCCGAACTGGAGATCCCCGCCTCCCTCACCCTCTACTCCGCCGTCGTGACCAAGGACAACGTCGACGAGTACCTGCCGACGGGCTTCAGCTGACGGGCGGCCCGCCCCGCCCCGACCGCGCGTCACCGACGAGGAGGAAACCATGACCGGCACAGCCCGCAGCGAACAGACCGACAGCGAGGCGGCCAAGCCAGCACTCGGCATCGGCATGGTCGGATACGCGTTCATGGGCGCCGCCCACTCCCAGGGCTGGCGCACCGTGGGCCACGTCTTCGACCTGCCCGTGCGGCCGCGCCTCGCGGCGATCTGCGGCCGTGACGCGGGCGCCGTGCGGGCCGCCGCCGACCGGCACGGCTGGGCCGCGGCCGAGACCGACTGGCGCGCCCTGGTCGCCCGCGACGACGTGCAGCTCGTCGACGTCTGCACCCCGGGCGACAGCCACGCCGAGATCGCCGTGGCGGCCCTGGAGGCCGGCAAGCACGTGCTGTGCGAGAAGCCCCTCGCCAACACGGTGGAGGAGGCCGAGGCGATGGCGGAGGCCGCCGAACGGGCCGCCGCCCGGGGCCAGATCGCGATGGTCGGCTTCAACTACCGCCGGGTGCCCGCGATCGCGTACGCGCGCCGCCTCATCGCCGCCGGACGCCTCGGCGCCCTGCGGCACGTGCGCGTCAGCTACCTCCAGGACTGGCTGGTCGACCCCGCCTTCCCGCTCACCTGGCGGCTGCAGAAGCAGCACGCGGGCTCGGGCGCGCTGGGGGACCTGGGCGCGCACGCGGTCGACCTGGCGCAGTACCTGGCAGGCGAGCAACTGGCGGGCGTATCAGCCCTGTCGGAGACGTTCGTACGCGAACGACCCGTGCTCTCGGGCGCCTCCAGCGGCCTCTCCGGCGCCGGCACCACCGAGCGGGGACAGGTCACCGTCGACGACGCGGTGGTCTTCACCGGACGGCTCACCGGCGGCGCCCTCGCCGTCTTCGAGGCGACCCGGATGGCCAGCGGACGCAAGAACGCGCTGCGCCTGGAGATCAACGGGGAGCTCGGGTCGCTCGCCTTCGACCTGGAGAGGCTCAACGAGCTGTCCTTCCACGACCAGACCGAACCCGCCGACCTCGCCGGGTTCCGCCGCATCCTGGTCACCGAACCCGGCCACCCCTACCTGGAGGCGTGGTGGCCGCCGGGCCACGCCCTGGGCTACGAGCACACCTTCGCCCACCAGGCCCGCGACCTGCTCACCTCGATCGCCGAGGGCACCCCGCCCCACCCGACCTTCGCCGACGGGCTCCAGGTCCAGCGGGTGCTCGCGGCGGTGGAGGAGAGCGCGGCGAAGAACGCGGCGTACACACCGGTGGCGGGGTAGCCCCGGCCGGTCCACCCGTACGCGCCAACGGTCCCGCACTCCCGACCCGTACCCCGCCTGCCGTACGCGCCACCGGAGCCGTACCCCACCACCCGTACGCAACCCCCGTGTGCACGACCGGCGCACTCCACCACCCGCACCCGCGTCCCGCCACCCGCACCCGCATCCCGTACGCCGTACCCCCGAGGAGGCCACCCCGTGCCCCGCCCCTTCACCCTCTTCACCGGCCAGTGGGCCGACCTCCCGCTGGAGGAAGTCTGCCGGTACGCCCGCGACTTCGGTTACGACGGCCTCGAACTCGCCTGCTGGGGAGACCACTTCGAGGTCGACAAGGCCCTGGCCGACCCGGGATACCTCGACTCCCGCCACGCCCTGCTCGACAAGTACGGCCTGAGGTGCTGGGCCATCTCCAACCACCTGGTCGGCCAGGCCGTCTGCGACCACCCCATCGACGAGCGCCACCAGGGCATCCTGCCGGCCCGCATCTGGGGCGACGGCGAACCCGAGGGCGTGCGGCAGCGGGCGGCGCGCGAGATGGCCGACACGGCCCGGGCGGCCGCGGCCTTCGGCGTACGCACCGTCATCGGCTTCACCGGCTCCTCGATCTGGCACCTGGTCGCGATGTTCCCGCCGGTCCCGCCGCACATGATCGAGCGCGGCTACGAGGACTTCGCCGAGCGCTGGAACCCGGTGCTCGACGTCTTCGACGCCGAGGGCGTGCGCTTCGCCCACGAGGTGCACCCGAGCGAGATCGCGTACGACTACTGGACCACGCACCGCGCGCTGGAAGCCGTGGACCACCGGCCCGCGTTCGGCCTGAACTTCGACCCGAGCCACTTCGTGTGGCAGGACCTCGACCCGGTCGGCTTCCTCTACGACTTCCGCGACCGGATCTACCACGTGGACTGCAAGGAGGCCCGGCGCCGCCTCGACGGGCGCAACGGACGGCTCGGCTCGCACCTGCCGTGGGGCGACCCGCGGCGCGGCTGGGACTTCGTGTCGGCGGGCCACGGCGACGTGCCGTGGGAGGACGTCTTCCGGATGCTCAACTCGATCGGCTACGACGGGCCGGTCTCGGTGGAGTGGGAGGACGCGGGGATGGACCGCCTCGCGGGCGCGCCGGAGGCCCTCACCACCCTGAAGCGGTACGACTTCGACCCGCCCGCCGCCTCCTTCGACGCCGCGTTCGGAGGCGGTGAGTAGCAGCCTGGGGTCGGTAGTCGCAGAGCCCGGACGCGGAGGGCGACGCGCCCGGAGACGCGCCCCGGAGTGCCCGGAACAGGCCCGGTGGCACGTCTCGCGCCGGGTCGCCTCCGCCTGCCCCGGCACCGCTTTGTCCTGACCCGGGAGAAAGTTCAACTCGCCTGGCGCGCAAGGGGTTTCGGCCCTGGACGAAGCCCGCTACCGTCCCGTGATGTGTACAGGACATAGACCCCCCAGACCGGCATGACGGCGCACGCCGGTCCCCGGACCACCCGGCGCAACCCGCCCGTACGACACGTACGACCGGCCCCCCGGAGGACATTCGTGCACACCAGAAGGCGCAGGAACCAACCGCACCCCATCGCCACCGGCCACCACCCCCCGGCCCGCCCCCGCACCCCGCGCACCCCCCGCTCCCGCAAGGCACTCGCCCTGCTCGCCGGCGGACTGCTCGCCCTCACCTCCTTCGCGCTCGGCGCCGCCCCCGGCGCCCGCGCCGCCGACCCCGACAGCAGGGCGGCGGCCGAGGACTTCCAGCAGGTCACCCTCGCCAAGGGAGCCGAAGAGGTCGGCGAACCCATGTCGCTCGCCGTCCTCCCGGACCGCAGCGTCCTGCACACCTCACGCAACGGCGAACTGCGCCGCACCGACGCCACCGGCAACACCGTGGTCATCGGCACCGTCCCCGTCTACTCCCACGACGAGGAGGGCCTCCAGGGCGTCGGCGTCGACCCCGACTACGCCCGGAACAAGGCCATCTACCTCTACTACGCGCCCCCGCTGAACACCCCCGCGGGCGACGCGCCCAACGACGGCACCGCCGAGGACTTCGCCCGTTTCGACGGGGTCAACCGGCTCTCCCGCTTCGTCCTCAAGGACGACGGCACCCTCGACAACGCCAGCGAGAAGAAGGTCCTCGACATCCCCGCCACCCGCGGCATCTGCTGCCACGTTGGCGGAGACATCGACTTCGACGCCCAGGGCAACCTCTACCTGTCCACCGGCGACGACTCCAACCCCTTCGCCTCCGACGGCTTCACCCCCATCGACGAGCGCCCCGGCCGCAACCCCGCCTACGACGCCCGCCGCACCTCCGGCAACACCAACGACCTGCGCGGCAAGATCCTGCGCGTCAAGGTCGCCGCCGACGGCAGCTACACCGTCCCCGACGGCAACCTCTTCGCCCCCGGCACCGCGAAGACCCGGCCCGAGATCTACGCCATGGGCTTCCGCAACCCCTTCCGCTTCAGCGTCGACAAGAAGACCGGCACCCTGTACGTCGGCGACTACGGGCCCGACGCGGGCGCCGCCGACCCCCAGCGCGGCCCCGCCGGACAGGTCGAGTTCGCCCGCGTCACCGCCCCCGGCAACTTCGGCTGGCCGTTCTGCACCGGCGCCAACAACGCCTACGTCGACTACGACTTCGCCACCAAGACCTCCGGCGCCCCCTTCGACTGCGCCGCCCCGAAGAACGACTCGCCGTACAACACCGGACTCACCGACCTGCCCCCGGCCCAGCCCGCCTGGATCCCCTACGACGGCGGCTCCCTGCCCGAGTTCGGCGACGGCTCCGAGTCCCCGATGGGCGGCCCCGTCTACCGCTACGACGCCGACAACCCGTCCCCGGTGAAGTTCCCCGAGGCGTACGACGGCGACTTCTTCGCCGGCGAGTTCGGCCGCCGCTGGATCAAGCGCGTCGAACAGGGCGAGGACGGCACCGTCGCGAGCATCAACCCCGTTCCCTGGACCGGCACCCAGGTGATGGACATGGCCTTCGGGCCCGACGGCGCCCTCTACGTGCTCGACTACGGAACCGCCTGGTTCGGCGGCGACGAGAACTCCGGCCTGTACCGCATCGAGAACGCCACCGGAGGCCACTCACCCGTAGCCGCCGCCACCGCCGACAAGACGTCCGGCAAGGCCCCGCTGAAGGTCACCTTCTCCTCGGCCGGCACCACCGACTCCGACGGCGACGCCCTCACCTACACCTGGGACTTCGGCGACGGCGCCACCGCCACCGCCGCCAACCCCACCCACACGTACAAGACCAACGGCACCTACACGGCCACCGTCACCGCCCACGACCCCTCAGGGCGCACCGGCTCCGCCTCCGTGCACCTCACCGTCGGCAACACCGCGCCCAAGGTCGACCTCCAACTGCCTGCTGAGGGGCAGCTGTTCAGCTTCGGCGACGAGATCCCCTTCAAGGTGACCGTCACCGACCCCGAGGACGGCACCGTCGACTGCGCCAAGGTCAAGGTCACCTACGTCCTCGGCCACGACAGCCACGGCCACCCCATCACCTCCGCCACCGGCTGCACCGGCACCATCAAGACCAGCTCCGACGGCGGCCACGACCCCAACGCCAACATCTTCGGCGTCATCAACGCCGAGTACACCGACGGCGGAGGCGGCGGCCAGGCCCCCCTCACCAGCCACGACCAGTCCCAGCTCCAGCCCCGCCACCGCCAGGCCGAGCACTTCAACGCCCAGTCCGGCATCCGCACCTACGACAAGGCCCCCGCCCACGGCGGCAAGACCGTCGGCGACATCGACAACGGCGACTGGATCTCCTTCAAGCCCTACCTGCTCACCGGCTCCACCAAGCTCACCGCCCGCATCTCCTCCGGCGGCGCCGGCGGCTTCCTCGAAGTACGCGCCGGATCGGCCACCGGCACCCTCCTCGGCTCCGCTCCCGTACCCGTCACCGGCGGCTGGGAGACCTTCCAGGACGTCGACGTACCCCTGAGGAACGTGCCGAAGAAGACCACCGAACTCTTCCTCGTCTTCAAGGGCGGCGCCGGCGCCCTCTACGACCTCGACGACTTCGAACTCTCCAGCACCCCCGTCGACCGCACCGCCAAGCGCGTCCTCGTCTTCTCCAAGACCGGCGGCTTCCGCCACGACTCCATCCCCGAAGCCACCGCCGCCCTCAAGGAACTCGGCGCCGGAAGCAACATCACCGTCGACTCCACTGAAGAACCCAAGCAGTTCACCACCAGCAACCTCGCCCGCTACGACGCCGTCGTCTTCCTCTCCACCACCGGGGACGTCCTCGACGCCGGACAACAGCAGGCGTTCGAGAACTACATCCGCACCGGCGGCGCCTACATGGGCGTCCACGCCGCCGCCGACACCGAATACGACTGGTCCTTCTACGGCGGCCTCGTCGGCGCCTACTTCGCCTCCCACCCGCAGATCCAGGACGCCACCGTCCGCGTCGAGGACCACACCCACCCCGCCACCGCCCACCTCGGTGACGAGTGGAACCGTACCGACGAGTGGTACAACTACCGCGCCAACCCGCGCAGTTCCGTACGCGTCCTGGCCACCCTCGACGAAACCACCTACCAGGGCGGCACCATGAAGGGCGACCACCCCATCGCCTGGTGCCAGACCTACCAGGGCGGCCGCTCCTTCTACACCGGCGGCGGCCACACCAAGGAGTCCTACGCCGACCCCGCCTTCCGCGCCCACCTGCTCGGCGGCCTCCGCTACGCCACCGGCCAGGCCAAGGCCGACTGCCGCCCCACCACCGGCTACCGGCCCCTGTTCAACGGCAAGACCCTGGAAGGCTGGAAGCAGGCGGGGCCCGGGAAGTTCAACGTCGTCGACGGCGAACTGCGCAGCGAAGGCGGCATGGGCCTGCTCTGGTACCAGGCCAAGCAGCTCGGCTCCTACAGCCTCACGCTCGACTGGAAGCTCGACGGCGACGACAACTCCGGCGTCTTCGTCGGCTTCCCCGCCTCCGACGACCCCTGGTCCGCCGTCAACAACGGCTACGAGGTGCAGATCGACGCCACCGACGCCCCCGACCGCACCACCGGCGCCGTCTACGGCTTCAAGTCCGCCGACCTCAAGGCCCGCGACCGCGTCCTGCGCCCGCCCGGCCAGTGGAACAGCTACGAGATCAAGGTCCAGGGCGAACGGCTCCAGGTCTTCCTCAACGGCGTCAAGATCAACGACTACACCAACACCGACCCCGCCCGCAGCCTGAAGGACGGCCACATCGGCCTCCAGAACCACGGAGCCGACGACCAGGCCGCCTTCCGCAACGTACAGCTCAAGGAATTGCCGAGCGGCACGTAGCAGCATTCCCCGAGAACGGCGGCGGGCGGGGAGGCGCCGTACCCCCCGCCCGCCGTCTCCACACGTCAGCGCGGTGCGACACGTCACACGGCATGCGTCACACGTCACACGGCACACGTCACCGGCGGCACCGCACGCTCCACACGTCACATTTCACCCGTCATACGGCACACGTCATACGGAACGACGCACCGCCCCGGGTGGTGCCCCGGACCCAAGGAGGCAGCCGTGACCGCCGCACGACGCACGGGAGTCTGGTTCATCGGAGCACGCGGCTCCGTCGCCACCACGGCCATCACCGGCTGCGCCGCCGTCACCGCAGGCCTCCACCCACCCACCGGCATGGTCACCGAGACCGACCACTTCAGCCACGCCGGACTGCCACTCCTGACCGCACTCGTCTTCGGCGGCCACGACACCGCCACCTGCCCGCTGCCCAAGCGCGCCGAGGAGCTCACCGCCGGCGGCGTCCTGCCCCACGGCACCGCCACCGCCCTGCACGCCGAACTCACCCGCGCCGACGAGGAGATACGCCCCGGCGGCCCCCAGCCCGGCGACAGCCGCACCGACGAAGAGCTCATCACCGACTTCGCCGCCGACCTCACCGACTTCCGCCGCCGCCACGCCCTCGAACGGGTCGTCGTCGTCAACGTCGCCTCCACCGAACCCGCCCCCGGCCCCGACGCCACCCGCCTCGCCGCAAGCTCCCTCTACGCGGCCGCCGCCATCCACGCCGGATGCCCGTACGTCAACTTCACCCCCTCCACCGGGCTGCGCACCCCCGCCCTCACCGACGCCGCCGCCACCCGCGGACTTCCGCACGCCGGACGCGACGGCAAGACCGGCCAGACGCTGCTCCGCTCCGTACTCGCCCCCATGTTCGTCCAGCGCGCCCTCGCCGTACGCGCCTGGTCCGGCAGCAACCTCCTGGGCGGCGGCGACGGCGCGGCGCTCGCCGACCCCGCCGCGGCCGCCGCCAAGAACGCCGGCAAGGAACGCGTGCTCGCCGACACCCTCGGCACCGCCCCCCAGGGCGAGGTCCACATCGACGACGTCCCCGCCCTCGGCGACTTCAAGACCGCCTGGGACCACATCGCCTTCGACGGCTTCCTCGGCTCCCGCATGGTCCTGCAGACCATCTGGCAGGGCTGCGACTCCGCCCTCGCCGCCCCCCTCGTCCTCGACCTGGCCCGCCTCACCGCCCGCGCCCACGAGACCGGCCTCAGCGGCCCGCTGCCCGAACTCGCCTTCTACTTCAAGGACCCCGACGGCGCGGGCCCCGCCTCCCTCGCCGACCAGTACCGCACCCTCCTGCACTTCGCCGACCGCCTCGCAACCGGCCGTTCTGAGACGGGCCACGGCGGGACCGATCGCCCCGGCACCGACCACCCCGGGACCGGCCGATGACCCCCGCCCGCCATGGAGGAGCGGCCACACCACCACCGAACACACGGCCACGAGCCCCACAGAGCCCCCGGCAACGAGCCCGCGCCTGGGCCGAACTCCTGCGCGTCTCCGCCCTCTTCAGCGTCCCCGGCGACGCCCTCGCCGGAGCCGCCGCCGTCGGCAGGCGCCCCCACCGCGCCACCGCCCTCGCCCTCGCCACCTCCCTCTGCCTGTACGAAGCGGGCATGGCCCTCAACGACTGGGCCGACCGCGACGAGGACGCCGCCGAACGCCCCCACCGACCCCTGCCCTCCGGCCGCATCAGCCCCACCGCCGCCCTCACCGCCGCCGCCGGCCTCACCGCCGGGGGCCTGGCCTGCGCGGCCCGCGCCGGCCGCGCCCCCCTGGCCGTCGCCACCACACTCGCCGTCACCGTGTGGTCGTACGACACATGGCTCAAACACACCCCGGCAGGCCCCGCCGCCATGGCGACCGCCCGCGCCCTGGACCTCCTCCTCGGTGCCACCGCCACCGACCGGACCCGCGCCCACCACGCGCTCCTGCCGTCCTGTGTGCTCGGCGCACACACGTACGCCGTCACCGCGGTGTCCCGCCACGAGACCCAAGGTGGCTCGACCACCGCCCCCCTCACCGCACTAGCCACCACCGGCCTGCTCACGACCCTGACGGTACGAGGACACCTCCGCGCCCTCACCGGGGTACGGGACCACCTGCGCGACCCCATTGCGGTACGGGACCATCTCCACGCCCTCACCACGCCAGGCCCCCGCGAAACCCGCAGTCCCACCCCCGCGGCCATCGCCACCAGCGGGCCCGCCCCCGGCACCCCGGCCACCGCCCTCACCACCCTCGCCCTGACCGCCCTCTACGCCCGCACCTCCGCCCGCCCCCTCCTGCACGCCGCCCTCAACCCCTCACCGCCGCTCACCCAACGCGCCGTCGGCGGCGGCATCCGCGCGATGATCCCGCTCCAGGCCGCCCTCGCCGCCCGGGCCGGATCCCCCGCCACCGGGCTCGCCGTACTCGCCCTCGCCCCCCTCGCCCGCACCCTGGCCCGAAAGGTGAGCGCGACATGACCACCCCCCACCCCGCACCCGCCCCCGCACCCGCCCCCGCGCTGCCCGCCACCCGGCTGCGCCTGGGCTACGGCACCAACGGGCTCACCGACCTCCGCCTCGACGACGCCCTCACCCTGCTCGCCGACCTCGGATACGACGGAGTCGGACTCACCCTCGACCACATGCACCTCGACCCACTGGCCCCGGACCTGTTCGCCCGCACCCGCAAGACCGGCGCACGACTGGCCGAGCTGGGCCTCACCGCCACCATCGAGACCGGCGCCCGCTACGTCCTCGACCCACGGCGCAAACACGGCCCCTCCCTCCTCGACCCGGACCCCGAAGCCAGAGCCGTACGCGTCGCCCTGCTGATCCGCGCCGTACGCGTCGCCGCCGAACTCGGCGCCCACGCCGTCCACTGCTTCAGCGGCCACACCCCACCCGGCGACGACCCCACCACCGCCTTCGACCGCCTCGCCGCGACCCTCGCCCCCGTCCTGGAAGTCGCCGCCGAAGCCGGTGTCCCGCTCGCCGTCGAACCCGAACCGGGCCACCTGCTCGCCACCCTCGACGACTTCCACCGGCTGCGCCTCCTCCTGGGCGACCCCGACCCCCGGCACCTCGGCCTCACCCTCGACATCGGCCACTGCCAGTGCCTCGAACCGCTGCCACCCGCCGACTGCGTACGCGCCGCCGCGCCCTGGCTGCGCCACGTCCAGATCGAGGACATGCGGCGCGGCGTCCACGAACACCTCCCGTTCGGCGACGGCGAGATCGACTTCCCACCCGTCCTCGCCGCCCTCGCCGACGTCGGCTACCAGGGCCTCACCGTCGTCGAACTGCCCCGCCACTCCCACGCGGGCCCCGAACTCGCCCGGCACTCCCTGGAGTTCCTGCGCTCCCACCTCGACGCCCCCGGCACGGAGAAGGCCCCCGCATGACCACCCTGACCCGCACCGCACTCGAAGCCGCCCTCCCCGGCGCCGCCCGCGCCTGGCTCCACGAAGCCCTCGCCGAAGCGGCGCACGCTTCCGGCCGGACCGGGGGAGCCCTGGCCGCCGCTGCTGCCGCCGCTGCCGACGCACCTCCTCCGGGGGCCCCCACCCCCCCACCCCCCACCCCCACCCCCGCCCTCCCCGACCCCCGCCTCCTCCCCGCTCCCTCCTGGGAGCTCCGCTTCGCCGCCGCCGGGCGGCACTGCGGGGCGCGGTACGCGGACTCCGCGCGCTCCCTGCTGCTGCGCGAGGCGTGCGCCGACCCGGCCACGCTCACCCGCCTCTACCAGCAGGGCACCGCCGACGAGCGCCGCGCCGTGCTGCTGGCGCTGCCCGACCTGGTGGCCGGACCCGAGGCGCTGCCGCTGGTGGAGGACGCGCTGCGCACCAACGACACCCGGCTCGTCGCGGCCGCCGTCGGCCCCTACGCCGCCGTCCACCTCCCTTCGCACGCCTGGCGGCACGCCGTCCTGAAGTGCCTGTTCACCGGGGTCCCGGTGGACGCGGTCGCCGGGACGGCCCAGCGGGCCCGGGGCGACGGCGAACTCGCCCGGATGCTGGGCGACTACGCCCGGGAGCGCACCGCCGCCGGCCGCACCGTCCCCGCCGACCTGCACCGCGTCCTCGCCCTCACGGCCCCCGCCCCCGCTCCGGAGGAGTCCTGATGCGCATCTTCGACCCCCACATCCACATGACCTCCCGGACCACGGACGACTACGAGGCCATGTACGCGGCGGGCGTCCGCGCGGTCGTCGAGCCGTCGTTCTGGCTCGGCCAGCCCCGTACCTCTCCCTCCTCCTTCCTCGACTACTTCGACGCCCTGCTCGGCTGGGAGCCGTTCCGCGCGGCCCAGTACGGCATCGCCCACCACTGCACCCTCGCCCTCAACCCCAAGGAGGCCAACGACCCCCGCTGCACCCCCGTCCTCGACGTCCTGCCCCGCTACCTGGTCAAGGACTCCGTCGTCGCCGTCGGCGAGATCGGCTACGACTCCATGACCCCGGCCGAGGACACCGCCCTGGCCGCCCAGCTGCAACTGGCCGCCGACCACGGGCTGCCCGCCCTCGTCCACACCCCGCACCGCGACAAGCTGACCGGCCTGCGCCGCACCCTCGACGTGGTGCGCGAGTCGCACCTGCCGGTGGAGCGGGTGCTGATCGACCACCTCAACGAGACGACGGTCAAGGAGGCCGCCGACTCCGGGGCGTGGCTCGGCTTCTCCGTCTACCCCGACACCAAGATGGACGAGGAGCGCATGGTCGCCGTGCTGCGCTCCCACGGCACCGACCGGGTCCTGGTGAACTCGGCCGCCGACTGGGGCAAGAGCGATCCGCTGAAGACCCGCAAGGTCGCCGACGCGATGCTCGCCGACGGCTTCGACGAGGACGACGTCGACCAGGTCCTGTGGCGCAACCCGGTCGCCTTCTACGGCCTGAGCGGCCGGCTCCGGCTCGACGTCCCCGCACCGGGCGCGCTGCACGAGGGCAACTCGATCCTGCGCGGCGGGGAGTGAGCCGATGCGCTTCCGCCATCCCGACGGCTCCACCGTCCACCTCTCCTACTGCACCAACGTCCACCCCGCCGAGACCCTGGACGGAGTCCTGGCCCAGCTGCGCGACCACTGCGAACCGGTGCGCAAGCGCCTGGGCCGCGACCGGCTCGGTGTCGGCCTGTGGCTGGCCCGGGACGCGGCCCGCGTGCTCGGCAGCGACCCGGCGGCGCTGCGCGGCCTGCGCGGCGAACTGGAGCGGCGCGGCCTGGAGGTGGTGACCCTCAACGGCTTCCCGTACGAGGGTTTCGGCGCGCAGGAGGTCAAGTACCGGGTCTACCAGCCGGACTGGACCCGCCCCGAGCGCCTCTCGCACACCGGCGACCTGGCGCGCCTGCTCGCCGCGCTGCTGCCGGACGACGTCACCGAGGGCTCCGTCTCGACACTGCCGCTGGCCTGGCGGACCGCGTTCGACGCCGAGGGCGCCGCGACCGCCCGCACTGCCCTGCGCACGCTGGCCGGCCAACTGGACGCCCTGCAGGAGCTCACCGGCAAGTCCCTGCGCATCGCCCTGGAGCCCGAGCCGGGCTGCACCGTGGAGACGACCGCCGACGCCATCGCCCCGCTCACCGACATCGCCAGCCACCGCATCGGCGTCTGCGTCGACACCTGCCACCTCGCCACCTCCTTCGAAGACCCCGGCACCGCCGTGGGCGCCCTCGTCGCCGCGGGGATCGCCATCCCCAAGGCCCAGCTCTCCGCCGCCCTGCACGCCGAACTGCCCCACCTCCCCGAAGTGCGCGACGCCCTCGCCGCGTTCGCCGAACCCCGCTTCCTGCACCAGACCCGCACCCGCACCACCGCCGGGCTGCGCGGTACCGACGACCTCGCCGAGGCCCTGGCCGGCGACGCCCTGCCCGACAGCACGCCCTGGCGCTCCCACTTCCACGTCCCGCTGCACGCGCCGCCCGCACCCCCGCTGACCTCGACGCTCCCGGTCCTGGAGGACGTCCTGGCCCGGCTGGTCGGCGGCCCGGAGCCGCTCACCCGGCACCTGGAGGTCGAGACGTACACCTGGCAGGCCCTCCCGCCCGCACTGCGCCCCCGCACCAGGGGCCAGCTCGCCGACGGGATCGCCGCCGAACTCACCCTCGCCCGCGACCTGCTGACCGACCTCGGCCTCAAGGAACTGCCGTGACCACCACCCCCTCCGCGCAGGGCCCCGCCCCGCTGCTGGTCCTGGACGTCGTCGGGCTCACCCCCCGGCTGCTCGCCCACATGCCCCGGCTGCGGCGGCTCGCCGAGAGCGGCTCGCAGGCGCCGCTGGGCACCGTGCTGCCCGCCGTGACCTGCGCCGCCCAGTCCACCTTCCTCACCGGCACCCTCCCTTCCGAACACGGCATCGTCGCCAACGGCTGGTACTTCCGCGACCTCGGCGACGTCCTGCTGTGGCGCCAGCACAACGGGCTCGTCGAGGGCGACAAGCTGTGGGACGCGGCCCGCCGCGCCCACCCCGGCTACACCGTCGCCAACATCTGCTGGTGGTACGCCATGGGCGCCGACACCGACTTCACCGTCACGCCCCGCCCCGTCTACTACGCCGACGGCCGCAAGGAGCCCGACTGCTATACCCGGCCTCCGTCGCTGCACGACGAACTCACCGGGGAACTGGGCACGTTTCCCCTCTTCCACTTCTGGGGCCCGGGCGCCGACATCGTCTCCAGCCGGTGGATCGTCGACGCCACCCGCCACATCCTGCGCACCCGCCACCCCGACCTGGCCCTGTGCTACCTCCCCCACCTCGACTACGACCTGCAGCGCTACGGTCCCGACGACCCCCGCGCGCACCGGGCCGCCGCCGACCTCGACGCGGTCATGGCCCCGCTCCTGGACGACGCGCTGGCCGAGGGCCGCACCGTGGTGGCCCTGTCCGAGTACGGCATCACCCGGGTGAGCCGGCCCGTGGACATCAACCGGGCGCTGCGCCGCGCCGGCCTCCTGGAGGTGCACACCCAGGACGGCATGGAGTACCTGGACCCCATGGCCTCACGGGCGTTCGCCGTCGCCGACCACCAGATCGCCCATGTGTACGTCAAGCGCCCCGAGGACCTGGACGCGGTCCGCGCGGAACTGGAAGCACTGCCGGGTGTCGGCCAACTCCTGGACGACCAGGGCAAGAAGGAGCACGGCCTGGACCACCCGCGCTCGGGCGAGCTGGTCGCCGTCGCGGAGCCGGACGCCTGGTTCACGTACTACTACTGGCTGGACGACGCCAGGGCGCCTGACTTCGCGCAGCTCGTCGAGATCCACCGCAAGCCGGGGTACGACCCCGTCGAGCTGTTCATGGACCCGCTCGACCCCTATGTGAAGCTCAAGGCGGCGAAGGCGATCGCCCGCAAGAAGCTGGGCATGCGCTACCGGCTCGCGGTCGTGCCCCTGGATCCCTCACCTATTCGCGGCAGCCATGGCCGCCTCCCCGAGAGCGATGACGAAGGTCCGCTCATTCTGTGCTCCACCCCCCGCGCCGTGGGTGGCCGCGTCGCGGCCACCGATGTGAAGTCCCTGCTGCTTCAACTCGCTGGTCTCAACTGAACCACACTCCACTGACACCGAGGAGTTATCCACAATGAGCCGCAGCCCCGAGCACCCCGCGAGCCCGAGGAGCCCCCGGACCCCGGGCCCGCTCACCCCCTCCACCAAGGCGGCCGACGCCGAGCTGGGCCATCGGCTCAGCAGGCGCGGCATGCTCGGCGTCGCCGCCGGGACGACCGCCGCCGCGCTCCTGGGCGCCGCCGCCCCGGCCACCGCCGCGACCCCGGCAGCCCCCGCGGCCGACGGCGCCCGCACCGAGTCCCGCGGCGGCGGCCACGGCCACGGCCGGCCCGTGCTGCCGCCCGGGCGGCTGGGCATCCAGCTCTACTCGCTGCGCGACAAGGTCGCCACGCTCGGCTTCGCGCCGGTCTTCGCCGAGCTCGCCAGGTACGGCTACGACGAGATCGAGTTCGCCGGGTACGGCCAGGGCTCCGCGGGCCCGATCACGCTGGCGCAGCTGAAGGCGCTGGCCCGGGACCACGGCCTGACCCCGATCGGCAGCCACGTCGGCTACTACGACGACGCCAACCCCGGCGCGTACACCTTCGCGCAGAACCTGGAGAAGGTCCTCGACGACGCCCAGGCGCTCGGCCTGAAGCACATCGGCACCGCGTCGGGCCCCTGGCGCTACGGCGCCACGGTCGACGGCTGGAAGCGCTGCGCGGAGGACTTCAACCGCTTCGGGGCCGCCGCGCGGGCCCGCGGGATGAGGTTCTACCAGCACAACCACGCGGAGGAGTTTTCCTTCGCCACCGACCGGCCGCGCACCCGGCTGTACGACGTGCTGCTGGCCGAGACGGACCCGTCGCTGGTCTACCTGGAGATGGACATCTACTGGGCGTACGTGGCGCAGTTCCGGTTCGGCAAGCGGGCGGACGGCAGTCCGGCGCGGTTCGACCCGCTGGCGTACGTGCTGAAGCAGCCGCACCGGTACCCGCTGTTCCACGTGAAGGACGGCGAGCACGACGCGTCGGCGACGGACGGGTACCGGATGACGGACGTGGGGGACGGCGACATCGACTACCAGCGGTTCATCTCGGCGGTGAACCGCACCCACCGGGGCCGCCGCGACCACCACTGGCAGGCCGAGCACGACAACCCGGTGGAGTCGTTCGCCTTCGCCCGCAAGTCCAGCGCGCACCTGCACGGACTGCGCGAGAAGGACTGCTGAAGGCCCTGATGGTGGCGTGAGGGGCCCGGCGGGTGCGTCAGCCGATGCCCTGACGGTCCGGTTCCAGGGCGAAGGCGCGTTCGGCGGGCTCGGCGACCGTGCGTTCCACGGCCCGCACCAGGAGCGTGCGGTGCCGCAGCAGTGGTTCGCGGCGCCCGGACAGTTCCCCGGGGAGCAGGGCGAGCAGGTCGTCGATGCCGGCGAGGAGCCGCCGTGTCACCTGCGGCTCCGCGCCGGCGCAGAGCCGGATCTCGGTGAGGCCCAGGTCGACCAGGTCGGTCCAGGTGGGCACGTCCTGCACCAGGCGAACCTCGCCCGTCCCGTCGAGGTGCCGTACGGCGCCGAGCTCCCAGGGCGCCACCGCCGCCAGGATCTGGAAGATCCGGTCCAGGCTCTGGACGGCGGTGGTGGGGTCGTTCACGGCGGGGGAGAGGGCCCGCTGCCCGATGTCGGCGAGCTGACGCAGCCCGAAGCCGAGGTCCTGGTGGAAGGTGCGCTCGACGCCGACGGAGATGGAGTGCCGTAGGACGCGCAGCGGCGGCACCCTGCCGCCGTGCACGGTGAGCAGCGGGGTGCCGGGCATGACGAAGTCCCCGATGCGGGGGACGAGCCGGAGTACGACGCCGTGCTTGCGGGCGGCGCGCACGAGCCGTGCGATGTCGACGTCGCGCAGCACTCCGGACTGCCCGTCGTGGACGACCTGGCCGGTGACGTCGGGGAGCGGGGCGGCGCCGGCGTAGTTCAGCGGGTGCCTGGCGAGCACCCGGAAGCTCTCCGCGGTGATCCGGTGGACGACGTGGCCGACCCGCATGAGCCGGAGGGTGGAGTTCACGTACGCGACGAAGAGCAGCAGGCTCAGCGCGACCATCGGCAGGGTGAGCAGTGACTGGAAGAACGGCACGCTGTCCACGCGCTCCGGCTCGCCCTCGCCGTCGTACGCCGTCAGGACCAGCAGGGACAGCAGGAAGGTGGAGAGGAACACCGCGAAGGTGGCCTTGGTGATGCGGCTGCGGACGAAGATCCGTACGACCCGTGGCGTGAACTGGCCACTGGCCATCTGTACGGCGACCAGCGAGATGCTGAAGACGACACCGATGAAGGTCATCATCGCCGAGCTGATGGTGGTGACGACCGTCTTGATGTCGTCCGCGATGCCCATGAGCTGGCGGATCTGGTCGTAGTCCCGATCGTCGCGCAGCGCGTCGAGCAGGAACGCGTCGAGGCCGTAGGCAAGCCACCACAGCAGGAACACGGCGGCCATCGCGGCGACGGGCGCGAACCAGAAGGTGTCCCGTAGGTGCTCGCGCAGCGGCGAGAGCATGCGGGGAGGGCGGTAGGAGGAGGTCGTGAGGCTCACGCGGCGCAGGGTAAGGGCGGGGGACCCCTGGGGGACGGACGACGCCCCGTGGCTCTCAGGTCGTACGTCCATTGGTCCTCCGGACGTACGAGGGGGAGGGGTGCGGGCGCCGAGGATGGAAGAGCGGAAGGGACACCGGAAAACCGGCCCCTCACCCCCTGTTCCGCCTCCCCGCTGCTCCCGTACCGAAAGGCCACCGCACCCGTGAACCGCAAGACCGTCGTCCTCGCCACCGTGTCCGTAGCCGCTGCCGCCGTCTTCGGCGCCACGATCGCCGTCCCCGCGGCGCAGAGCTGGTTCGACGGCCGTCACGACCAGTACGACAGCTATGCGTCCGGCACCGCGGCGAAGGACGCCCGGGCGTCGGTGCCGCGCTGGCTGCCGGACGACGCGGGGCGCGTGGAGTACGGGATGAAGACGACGGGCGGCGACCGCATCCTGACCGCGAAGCTGGCCTCCGCACAGCTGCCGAAGGGCTGCACGCCCGGACAGCCGGCGAAGGCGCTGGGCAAGCCCGCGCTGAACGCGTCCTGGTTCCCGTCCTCGGCCCACGAGAAGGCGGCGGCACGCTGCGAGCAGTACTACGCGTACCTGGACGGCGACACTCTGCACGCATGGCAGTACAACGACGACTGGATCGCCTCGAACAAGGCGACGCCGGGCACCTGACCACGTAAAACGCGGGTGAACGGCACCTCGAACCCCTGGTAGAGTTATCTCTGTCGCCACGGGGAAAACCCGGAGCGACAGACACCTTGTCCGGGTGGCGGAATGGCAGACGCGCTAGCTTGAGGTGCTAGTGCCCTTTATCGGGCGTGGGGGTTCAAGTCCCCCCTCGGACACCAGCGAAAACCCCAGTTGATCTGGGGTTTTTTGCGTTTCTGGGCGGTGACGTGACCGGCTGTGTGACCTACGGCCCGGCGATCTTGCCCTGGACCGGGGCGGGGGTCGGCGAGACCGGGTCGGCCCACGCTGGACGCCGCCGGCTTCCGTGCCGCGTGCTTCCGGCTGTGCCCGTAGCGGGGCACGGCGTAGCCCGGCGAGTGGGGCCGGATGCTCGCGGAGCCCTGCACGGGGTTCTTCCCGGCCTCGTAGACGACCAAGCCCCCGCCCGGAACGAAACGGGCGGGGGCTTGTCTGCTTGAGGCCGCCAGGGCTCAGCTCTTCAGGCTGTCCACGAACGCTTGCCAGGCAGCTTCGCTGGGGGCCAGGGTCGGCCCGTTGGGACGCTTGCTGTCCCGGACGGGCACCAGGCCGGGAACGCGGTCCTGGACCTCTACGCAGTTGGAGTTCTGGTTGCTGTAGCTCGACTTGCGCCACGCGGGCTTAGGCATAGCTTCCTGCCGTTTCCGTGATCAGTTCGGTTGACTCATGCGGAGAGAGCGCTGCGTCCCAGATCGCCTGGAAGCCGTCTGCGTACTCTCGGGTCTCCCGTTCCTTGTCCAGATAGAGCGCGCCCGTGTAGCCGTCACAGTAGACAGTTCGCGGTTCAGAGGGCACGCCGTTTAGTCCTGGCGGGAACTGAAGGATGGTGAAGGCCCCCGTCATGACGCCAGGGTGAAGGCCGGCGCCGAAGGGGACGACGCGGATGTCCACGTGATCCATCTGGCTGGTTTCAAGCAGGTGCTGTAGCTGATCACGCATGATCGTTGGGCCGCCGATCACCCGCCTCAAGACAGTCTCGCTGAGGACGACGTTGAACGTCGGTGCCCCTTTGGGGCGGGTGAGCAGGGCTTGACGTTGCACTCGGAGGCTGACGCGAGCGTCCAAAGAGCCGTTGTCCTGATGGTCGGCCTGCATGATCTGCTGGGCGTAGTCGGCCGTCTGCAAGAGCCCTGGGACCAGATCGGTCTCGTACGTGTCCAGTTGGGAGGCCGCCGCCTCGAGCCCGATGTAGAGGTCGAAGCCCTCCGGGATGACTTCACCGTAGGCATGCCACCACCCTTTGTCCTTGGTGGTCCTGGCGAGCGCGCAGAGGGCTTCCGTCAAGTCGCCAGGGGCCTGGTAGATCTCGCACATCGCCTTGACGTCCAGGCTGCGCAGAGGGGTCTTGCCCGTCTCGATGCGCCAGATCTTCGTCTCTGACCACTCCAGATACCGGGCGGCGGCGCGTGTGGTCAGCCCGGCCTTGGCGCGTAACTCCGCCAAGTACCGCCCTAACTGACGACGCGGGACTGTTGAACCCGCCCCCTGATCTTCCACCGTCATGACAGGGCCTCCCTGGTCTTTCAGTATGAAGGACTGTGGGTCTCCGAAATGAAAGCAGTCGGGGGCACGCTTTGCAATGCACCCCTACTTAGTGCTTGGTTCGTGGTGAAAGCTTGCACGGCGCAATGCGCCGAGCCATCGTGGGAGCCAGTCGCCTTACCTCAACTGCCCTCCCATGAACGGCTGGTGAGCACCCCCATGCCTGACGAACGACACCGCGCGCAGGACAGTGACTGGACGCCTGTTGAAGGCCAGTTGGCCGTGGACGGCAAGGGGTACCTGGGCGTGGTCCACAGACTCTTCGAGGGCAGCGCCTACCTGCGAACGGTCAGCAAGGCAGGGCCGGGTTCCCTGGAATGGGCCGTGCCGCCGAACGAACTGAAGCAGCCTGCGGAGGGGCAACTGCCCGCGTGGGCGAGAAACCGCGAATGGGCCGGGAGGCGGCCGTGAGCGCCCTGGCATGCTCCAGGTGCCCGCTGGAAGCCCCCGCGCTGGTGGTCCTGGTGGAGCCCGGTGACTCCCCGTTCACGGATGCTCCCCAACCGACCGGGGACGCGCACTGCGACGTGTGCCGGGCTCTTCGGCGCCAGCGGGCCTACGCGCGCGGTGTCCAGGACTGGGGCGCCATCAGCGCCGCGAACACCGAGCTGGCCGCCCACTCGGAGCACCAGTGAACAAGCGCCTGATGCGCGCGTTCATCGTCGGCGCCGCGCTGGCCACCTGGGCACTGTGCGGCTACGCGCTGACCGCCCGGCGCTGACCCCCAGCCCCGCGTGCGTGATGACTGTGGGCCCCGATTGCGGCACACCCTGAGTTCAGGGACCTGTCCGCAGAGCTGTGCCGCAGCCAGCGCACCCTACTGATCACTGAGGCGGGGCACTATGGGGAAGAAGACCACAGACGAGTGGGACCCGGACGAGCACCGCGACCAGGCGACCGACCCGGACACCCGCGTCTCGCAGAACGGCGACGTCCACAGCAGCATGGCTGACGGCGACGACCGCGAGGGAAAGTAGGTCCGATGGTCCACGGTGAGCACCTGGCGCAGGATCTGCACCGCGATCACGGGTTCGTGCACGTCGGCCGGACCCAGGATGGCAAGGCGCTGGTCATGCGCAAGGGCGACGCGTGGACCGTGGTCCCTCTCCGGCTCCTCACCAACGAAGCCGTGGACGCGATCAAGGCCAAGGCGGGAATCACCCTGGTCTAGACGGACCAGTGACAGGCCTCCCTCCGGGACGGCCCTCCCACCGGCCAATACGGGTGACTCCCGTCCCCCGCCCGGAGCACCCCGGCGGGCGGCACGGCGGGTGGGGGACCAGGGTGGGCGTCACGGGCGCGGCGGTAGCCGGGCCGGCAGGTGAGGGAGAACCCCGTGACCCACATGATTGGACCGCTGCGCCACTGCACCCTGGCCATCGACCCCGGAACCACCCGCACCCGCGTCTGGCTCAAGGGGTCCGGCCTGGTGGTGGACGAACCGAGCCTGGCCGCCGTGGACATGCGTACCGGTGAGCTCATAGCCGCCGGCGCGCTCGCCGCCCGGATGGCCGGGCGCACCTCCGAGCACATCCGCGTCACCCGGCCGTTCAGCGGGGGAGGCATCGACGACGCGACGATGGGCGCCATGGTGCTCCGTACGCTCCTCGGTGACCGGCTCGGTGAGCGCATACGCACCGTGTGGCGGCGCCAGGCCCGTCCGCGTGCCGCCGTCGCCGTGCCGTACGGGCTGGGGCCGATGCCCCGGCAGGCCCTGCTGCAGGCGTTCGCCGGGGCCGGTCTGAGGGACGTGGAGTTCGTCGAGGCCCCGCTGCTCGCCGCCGTCGGGTCCGGGCTGCCGGTGCAGCACCCCGAGGCCGCCATGGTCGTCATCTGCGGCGCCACCCTCACCCAGGTCGCGGTCCTGTCGCTCGGCGGAGTCGTCGCCGGTGAGGTCATACCCGTGGGCGGTGACCACATGGACCAGGCGCTCTACGAGCACCTGCGCCACTGTCACGAACTGATGCTGCCCCACCAGGGGCTGCTCCCTCTGCACGGCGCCCTCGTGGAGACCGCCGGGCAGCGCCCCCGCGGCCACGCCGAGGTGCACGGCAAGGACGTCACCAGTGGTCTCGCGCGCTCCGTACGGCTGGGCACCGAGGAGTTCGAGCAGGCCCTGCGCGAGCCGCTCGCCGCCGTCGTCGGAGGCATCGGCCGTCTGCTGCGCGGCTGCCCGCCCGACCTCGTCGTCGACATAGCCGAGCGCGGCATCGTCCTCACCGGCGGCAGCGCCGTCGTCCCCGGACTCGAAGCCCTGCTCGGCGAGGCGACCGGCATGCCCGTGCACGTCGTCGAGGAGCCCGAACTCGCCGTCATCCGGGGCCTCGGCACCCTCATCGAGAGCAGTGAACCGCCGCGCGGCCCGGCCGAGGACGCCGAGGAGCCCCGTACCGACTCCGAGCTCGTGGAGGGCCGCTCATGCTGACACCCGACGCCCTGGGCCGCCTCCAGCGCTGCTCCATCGCCGTCGACCTCGCCACCGACCGGGTGCGGGTCCACCTCAAGGACGGCGGCCTCCTCGTCGACGTCCCCACCACCATCGCCCTGCACCGCAGCCACCGCGACGCCCTCGCCTTCGGGGAGCGCGCCGAGCAGATGGTGGGCCGCGAACCCGACCACATCGAGGTCGTCCGGCCGATCGTCGGCGGGATGGTCGTCGACGTGGACCTGGCGCAGCGGCTGCTGCGCTACGCCGTCGGCGGTCAGATGCGCTGGGCACGGCTGCGCACCCCGCTGCTGCGGGCCGCGCTGGCCCTGCCGTACGACAGTCCGCCGGTGGCCTGCCGCAGCGCGGTCGAGACGCTGTACGGGATCGGGGTGCGCCGGGTCGAGCTCGTGGACACCCTGATGGCCGCCGCCATCGGCTCCGGGCTGCCCGTGCAGCACCCCGAGGCGTCGATGATCGTCCTCACCGGCGCGGACACCACCCAGATCGCCGTGCTGTCGATGGGGTCGGTCGTGGCCTCCGAGACCGTCCCGGTGGGCAGCGACGCGTTCGGACGGTCCATCGCCGAGTACTTCCGGGTCCGCCACGGGGTCGCCCTCACCCAGCAGTCCGTGCACGGACTGCTGAAGGTGTTCGAATCGGAGGGCGGCGCGCCGAAGTTCGGCTGGGAGGTCGACGGGCGTGATCTGGCCAGTGGGCTCGCGCGGACCGTACGGGCCGATCCGGACTCCGTGCGCGAGGCGACCACCACACCGCTCAGCGAGGTCCTCGCCGGGGTCGGCGAGGTGCTCCGCAACTGCGCGCCCGACCTGGTCGTCGACATCGCCGACCGGGGGATCATGCTGGCCGGCAGCGTCACCCGGCTGCCGGGCCTGGACACGCTGCTGCGGGAGGCGACCGGGCTGCCGGTGCACACCGCGGAGCGGCCCGACGAGTGCGTGGCGCGCGGCATGGGGCTGATGATCGAGGGGAAGGGCCCCGACCTCGCGGTGACCGGAGGGCAGTTGCTCTGGCGTTAGGGGAACGGCGTGGAAACGGGACGGCTGTACGTGACGCGACCGTGCGGCCCGCGGCGGAGATCCCTCCGGTGCGGGCCGCACGGTGTTGAGCGGTGTGTTCAGTGGTGCGTTCAGCGGTGTGTTCCGTGGTGTCGCGTACGGGTCACGGCAGCAAGGCCGTGTCCTTCGCCGCGCACTCGTTCTCGCACGCCGTGTCCTGCGCCAGCGTCGGCGGCTCCACGCGCACCTCGCTGACCACCTGGCGGTGCGGCGGGACGCCGGTCATCGTGTAGACGACCTCGCCGCCGCCCGCCACGATGTCCGCCGTGGTGTCCAGCGGGCCCCGCCCGGCCGCCTCGCCGCAGCGGCTGGGCGCCTTGGCGCGGCAGGTCCACGGCAGCTCGGACAGTTCGTCCGGGGCGTCCTGCTCGATGCGGGTGCCGATCGCGTCCGAGGGGCCGTTGTTGCGGACCACCGTGGTGTACGTCAGCCGTTCACCGGGCCGCGGCGGCTCCGGGCTGTGCCAGTGGCGTACGGCCAGCGCGGTGCGCACCGAGCCGGAGGCGACGGCGTCCGCGTCGCAGCCCTCGGCGCAGTCCTCGTCCAGCGCCAGGTTGGGCGGCACCACGCGCGCGGTGGAGCCCAGCGGGGCGATCACGGACGGCGGGACCGTGCCGGTCGCGGTGAACGTCAGCCGCGACGCGGCGGGCAGGTCCACCTCCTGGGACAGCACCGGACCCGGACGGGTGCTGGGGCAGGCCGCCCCGCCCGTCGCCTCGCAGGTCCAGCGCACGCCGGTCAGCTGGTGCGGCACGCGCGCGGTGACGCGCGCCCCGCGGGCGCGCCCGGGGCCGTGGTTGCCGACGCTGACGGTGTACGTGATCGGGCCGCCCGCCACGTACGGGTCCGGGGCCACCCTGTCGGTGATCCACAGTCCGACCCGGGAGACCACCGGCACCGGCAGCACGACGGCGTTGTCGCGCGGGTCGGTGTCGTCGTCGGTCGTGCTCAGGCCGACCTGGACGGGGAGCCGTCCGGCCGCGTCCGGGGGCGTGCGCAGGTCCACGACGACCGGCGGGTAGGCCGTGCCGGGGTCCAGCCGGTCGGTGGGGGAGCCGGGGCGTTCGCAGCCCACCCGGGCGCCGGTCACCTGGCACGTCCAGCCGGAACCCGCCGCGGAGACGGGTTCGAGGCCGGGCGGCAGTACGGCGCGCAGGGCGGTCCTGCGGGTGTTCGGACCGGCGAACGGCCGGTTGGCGACGGTCAGTACGAGCTTGCCCGTGCCTCCGGCGACCAGCTGTTCGGTGACCGCGGAGGTGACGTACAGGTCCGGCGGGAGCTGCTCCACGCGCAGGTTGCGCACCTCGTGGATCGCGGTGCTGTCACCCGTACTGGCGGCGAAGCCCAGCTTGAAGGTGTCCGGCAGTGCGGGCTGTCCGGGCACCGCCTTCAGGTCGACGGGGCCGAGGAGCGCGCGGTAGCCGGCGCCGTCGTGGAAGTCGGCCTCGACGGTGAGGACGGCCGCCGACGACAGCCGTACGCGCATCGTGCGCAGGGCGGCCGCGCGCTGCTTGGCCCTGGCCAGGGACAGCGGCTGGACGAGGGTGCGGGTGCCGGTCAGGTAGGGGGCGCCGATGCCGGTCGCGCCGCGCAGGGCGACCGAGTTGGGGCGCTGTCCGGGGCCGCCGCGGCCGCCCCACTCCGGGGTGGAGAAGTTGCCGAACTGGTCGAAGCCGAGGCCGATGTAGCCGCCCTCCAGGCCCCGGTAGCCCAGTGAGCCGCCGGTGAGGGCGGGGCGGCGCGGGCGGACGGAGCCGTCGACGAGGAAGAAGCTGATGCCGTCGGCACCGCGCGCGGTGCTGGTGTCGTACTGGAAGGTGTCGAACGTCGCGGAGATGCCCTGGCGCGAGGTGAACGGGCGGTCCAGGAAGACGTAACCGCTCTGCATCCGCGTCTTGTTCGTCAGCCGCAGCACGCCGCGGCCCGGCTTGTCCAGGGGGGTGCCGGGGCAGGCCCGCAGGGGGCCCTTGCGGCCGCTCGCCGCGGTCAGGCAGGCGAAGCCGCTGCCCGGGTCGCCGGGGCCCGAGAGCCAGGCGCCGGAGGGCACGGTGGGGCCGCCGAACGACTCGGCGACCAGGGCCGGGCGTTCCACGGCCGGGCGTTCCACGACCGGGCGGGCCCCCGGGCCGTGCGGCCCGTCGAGGGCGCCGGCCGGGGGGCCCGCCGCGAACGAGCCGACGGCGAGGCCCGCCGCGGTGCCCGCGGCGGTGAGGCTGCGCCGCAGCCGGCGCCTGAGGCGCTGGCGGGCACGGGCCGTGGACGCGTTCCTGCCGATCCTTCGGCGGGCCCGGCCGGCGGACGGGCCGCCGCGCGCGTCGGGTGAACTGGAGTCGACCGCCATGCGGTTCTCGCTCCCTTGCTCCTCGTGTGTACGCCCCGCAGCGGGGCGTGCCTCTCCCCCGGACGGAGCGCGGCCCTGTGGAGCAGAGCAGAACGGGGAGGGGGGAAGCCAAGATCATTAAGCCCATGAAATGGCAATCGTTTCCCTCAGGCTCGGCGGGTCGGCGGCCGAAATGCTGCGGACAGGTGCGCGCCGACCGGATGAAGGCCCGTGCGGGAGCAGGGCGGTGCGCGCCCCAGCTCAGAGGGTGTGCGGCCCGGCGCGGACGGTGCGCTGTCCGGCGCCGATGGGTGCACTCACTGTCCGGCGCGGACGGTGCGCTGTCCGGATCAGTCCGTGACGCCCTTCGCCCGCAGGATCTCGTCGATACGGGCCCGGTGCGCGCGCTCCCAGTCGTCCAGGGTCTCCGCCTCCTCCTTGGCGAGCTTCGCGCGGGCCGCGGCCAGCACGGCGGCGGCCTCGTCGCGGGGGACGGCGACCACGCCCTCCTCGTCGGCCACCACGACGTCGCCCGGGGCCACGGTCACCCCGCCGCAGCGCACCGGCTCGTTCAGCGGGGTGACCTCGGCCTTGGCGCCCGGGACCGGGATGACACCGCGCGCGTACACCGGGAAGCCCAGCGCCCGGACCTCGGCCAGGTCGCGGATCACGCCGTCCAGGACGAACCCGGCGATGCCGCGCCGCTGGGCGACCGCGCACACGTTGCCGCCCGCCAGCGCGTAGTCGGTGTCACCGGACTCCACCACGACCACCGAGCCGGGGGCGGCCCGGTGGATCGCCGCGTGCAGCATCAGGTTGTCGCCCGCGGGGCAGCGCACGGTGAACGCGGGCCCGGCGACGCGCGGCCCGCCGGACCACAGCGGACGGACCCCGACGTCCATGACCCGGCCGCGCCCGAGCAGGTCGGCGAGCGTGGTCGTGGGGATGGCGCGGAACTCTGCGGCGTCGGTCACGTGACCCTCCTGATGGTCTGTGCTGCGTGCTCTGTACTGCCTGGTCTGTACATCGTGGTGTGCTGCGTGGTGCGTACCGCGGTGTCGTCCGGCCGTGCGACCCGGATGTGCGATCCGGCCGTGCGACCCGGATGTGCGATCCGGCCGTGCGACTCGGACGCGCGACCCTACCCCGGGCCCGCCCGCTGCCCCGGAGCGAGCCCCCTCCCGCCCACCTCCCGCCCACCTCACCCCCGCCCCGGACCTTCCCCGTGGCCGGAAGTACTCGGCGGATCCGATCACGACATGTCCGGGCATCCCTTGGACGATCACCCCGGGCAGCCGCCCCCGCCAGGGGCTTCCCACCGGGCCGCCGCGGTTCCTTCGCCGGCTGTACGGCAGCCGGTCACTGCGGCGAAACGCACTCTTCCGGGGCGCTCGCTCTCCTTGGAACACTCCACTTCGCTTCTGTCCCCACACGTCTGCAGAGGTCACCCCAGCCATGTCCGAGGTCAACCGCCGTCGCTTCATGCAGCTCGCCGGTGGCACCGCCGCGTTCGCGGCGATGTCGAGCAGCATCGCCCGGGCCGCCGCCGTCCCCGCCGTGAGCGCCACCGGCACCATCCAGGACGTCGAGCACATCGTGGTCCTGATGCAGGAGAACCGTTCGTTCGACCACTACTTCGGCTCGCTCAAGGGCGTGCGCGGGTTCGGTGACCCGCGTCCCGTGACCCTGCCCAGCGGGAAGCCGGTGTGGAACCAGGTGGGCGGCGGCAAGGAGGTGCTGCCGTTCCGGCCCAAGGCAGACAACCTGGGGATGCAGTTCATCCAGGACCTGAACCACGACTGGGCGGGCGGCCACAAGGCGTTCAACAACGGCAAGTACGACCAGTGGGTGCCCGCGAAGACGGCCACCACGATGGCGTACCTGACGCGCGAGGACATCCCCTTCCACTACGCGCTCGCCGACGCCTTCACGGTGTGCGACGCGTACCACTGCAGCTTCATCGGCTCCACGGACCCCAACCGCTACTACATGTGGACCGGTCACACCGGCAACGACGGAACCGGCGGCGGGCCCGTCCTCGGCAACGACGAGGCGGGGTACGGCTGGACGACGTACCCCGAGCGCCTGGAGCGGGCCGGGGTGTCCTGGAAGGTCTACCAGGACGTCGGCGACGGCCTGGACGCGGCCGGGGGCTGGGGCTGGATCAACGACGCCTACCGCGGCAACTACGGCGACAACTCCCTGCTGTACTTCAACAACTACCGCAACGCCAAGCCCGGTGACGCGCTCTACGAGAAGGCCCGCACCGGCACGAACATCAAGAACGGCGGCGGCCTCTTCGACGTCCTGCGCGCCGACGTCAAGGCCGGCCGGCTGCCGAAGGTCTCCTGGATCGCCGCGCCCGAGGCCTTCACCGAACACCCCAACTGGCCCGCCAACTACGGCGCCTGGTACATCTCGCAGGTGCTTGACGCGCTCACCTCCAACCCGGACGTGTGGGCGAGGACCGCGCTGTTCATCACCTACGACGAGAACGACGGCTTCTTCGACCACGTGGTGCCGCCGTTCCCGCCGTCCTCGGCCAACCAGGGCCTGTCCACCGTCGACGCGTCGGCCGACCTGTACAAGGGCGGCGCCTCCTACGCGGCGGGCGCCTACGGCCTGGGCCAGCGGGTGCCGATGCTGGTCATCTCGCCCTGGAGCAAGGGGGGTTACGTCTGCTCGGAGACGTTCGACCACACCTCGATCATCCGCTTCATGGAGAGCCGCTTCGGGGTGCGCGAGCCCAACATCTCCCCGTGGCGCCGCGCGATCTGCGGTGACCTGACGTCCGCCTTCGACTTCTCCCGTACGGACGCGGGACCGGCCGCGCTGCCGTCGACGGCCGCCTACCAGCCGCCGGACCGGGTCAGGCACCCGGACTTCAAGCCGGTGCCGCCCGCCACGGGCGCCATGCCGAAGCAGGAGCGCGGCTCGAAGCCGACCCGCCCGCTGCGGTACGCGCCCGTGGTGGACGGCGCGGCCGACGTCTCGACCGGGAAGTTCTCGCTGGCCTTCGGCGGGGGAGCGGCGGCCGGCGCCCAGTTCCTGGTCACCTCGCCGAACCGGACCGACGGCCCGTGGACGTACACCGCCGAGGCGGGCAAGAGCGTGTCGGACGCCTGGAACACCCAGTACTCCGGCGGGGTCACCGACCTGACCGTGCACGGCCCCAACGGCTTCCTGCGCTCCTTCCGCAACCCGGGCAGGACGGCGGGCGCCGAGGCGCGGGCCCGGCACAACGGGACCACCGGCAACCTGGACCTGACGTTCACCAACGCGGGCACCGCCGACGCGTACCTCACGGTCGCCGGCGCCTACGGCGGCGCCCCGCAGACCTTCACCGTCCGCCCCGGCGCGACCGTCAACCACACGGTCGACCTGCGGGCCTCGGGCCGCTGGTACGACGTGACGGTCACCGCCCAGGGGGTGGCGGACTTCCGCCGCCGCTTCGCCGGGCACGTGGAGACGGGCGCGTCCGGGGTGAGCGACCCGGCGACCCTGACCGTCTGAGTCCGACTCCGACTTCCAGCCGCAGGGCGGCGGGGCGGCACGCCCTACGGGTGCAGCGCCCCCTCGCCCTCGGCGTGCCCCTCCGGCTCCAGCTGGAGCGTGGAGTGGGCGACGTCGAAGTGGTCGCCCAGGCACGCCTGGAGGCGGCGCAGCAGATGGCCCTGGTCCTCGCCGCGCAGCGTGGCGTCGTCGACGACGACGTGCGCGGTGAGGACGGGCATCCCGGAGGTGACGGTCCAGGCGTGCAGGTCGTGCACGGCCACCACGCCCGGCTCGTCCAGGAGGTGCGCCCGGACCTGGGTCAGGTCCATGTCCTGCGGGGTGGCCTCCAGGAGCACGTGCACGGCGTCGCGCAGCAGGCCGTAGGCGCGGGGCACGATCAGCAGCCCGATCACGATGGACGCCACCGGGTCGGCGGCCTGCCAGCCGGTGAACAGGATGACCAGGCCGCCGACGATCACCGCGACCGAGCCGAGGGCGTCGCCCAGGACCTCCAGGTAGGCGCCGCGCAGGTTCAGGCTCTGGTCCTTGGCGTCGCGCAGCAGCCACAGGCCCACCGCGTTGGCCGCCAGGCCGACCAGCGCCACCAGGAACATGGTGCCGCCCTGGACCTCGACCGGTTCGCTGAACCGGCGGATCGCGGTGATGAGCACCCAGACGAAGATGCCGACCAGCAGCAGCGCGTTGAGCACCGCGGAGAAGATCTCCACGCGGAAGAAGCCGAAGGTGCGCCGCGGGGTGGGGGCCCGCTGGGCGAGCGTGACGGCGCCCAGCGCGAGGGAGACGCCTACGGCGTCGGTGAGGCTGTGCGCGGCGTCGGCGAGCAGCGCGAGGCTGCCGGACAGCAGCGAGCCGACGACCTGGAACAGCGTGATGGTGACGCTGATCCCGATCGTCCACAGCAGCCGGTTGCGGAACGAGCCGCTGAGCGTTCCGGTGGCCGCGGACGGCGGCCCGTGGTCGTGCCCCATGCCGCCAGTCGAGCACAGGGCGTGACCGCCCGCTACTCGGTGCGCCCGCGTGCGCTCAGAGCGCGCTGGGGACCTCCGGCGGAGCCGTCCACGCCGGGGCGATGCCGGTGAGCTGGCAGGTCAGCAGGTAGAGGGGGATCGGCGGGGTGTACGGGGAGGAGCCGTCCGGGCGGTGCACCAGCCGGGGCGCGCGGTCGGGGACCAGGCCCCCGGGCGCGTAGCAGGCGGGCAGCGGCCAGGTCAGGTCCAGGTCGGAGCCGTCCGGCACGATCCACCACCACCAGTCGCTGTCCGCGAAGACGGCGCCCTTGGCGGGCAGCCGGGACAGCACGCGGAAGCCGTAGCGGGCCGGGACGCCGACGGCGTCGAGGCCGAGCGAGGCGTCCAGGCCGGCGGGCAGGGCCAGCCGGGTCAGCGCGTCCTCGCCGGTCCAGCGCACGCGCTCGCGCCGGTCGCGGGAGTGGAGCAGGGAGGCCATGGACTTCAGCACGGCTCACCCGCCGCGTGCGCGAGCGGCGCGGTGGGGGTGCCCAGGGCGTGCGGGAGCTCGGCCCACACCACGCGGCCGGTGCCGCGGGAGCTGTCGTGGGCGCCCCAGGCGCTGCTCACGGCCTCCACCAGGAGCAGGCCGCGGCCGCACTCCTCGACGTCGCGCACCTGGGGGGAGAGGACCGGGCCGCCCTCGTCGTGGACGGCGACGCGCAGCCGCCGCTCGTTGTCGCGCAGCTCGCAGACCACGCGGTCGCTCGCGGTGTGGACGACGGCGTTGGTGACCAGTTCGGAGACGACCAGGGCCGTGGTGTCGCGGGTGTCCTCGTGGACGCCCCAGCGCACCAGGCGCTCCCGTATGAGGGCTCTGGCCCGGGCGACCGACTCGGCGCGGGCGGGCAGCTCGAAGGCGAAGCGGCGGACGTCGGTCTGCGGCCGGGGGTGCATGAGCCGGTGGGTGAGCGCGTTACCAGGTGCCACGACCGAGACCTCACAGTGGGAAGCGGATGCCGTACGTACGCCTCTCGTGGCAGAGCGCGCGGCAGCCGCGTGAACTGGTTCAACGGAATACTGTCCTCCCGCATCGGACACTTGGCAAGTAGCACTCTGAAAAATGCAGAGTGCTGTGTCCTGAGCGGCCGGGACATGGCACACTCGTCGAAAACGTGCGTCGGGGAGGTCACCAGTGAGCGAGCCGCGGTCCGCCCCCACCGTGGGGCAGGTCGTCCTCGGCAAGCGTCTCCAGGACCTGCGCGAGCGAGCCGGGCTCAAGCGCGAGGAGGCGGCCAAGGTCCTGCGGGTGGCCCCGGCCACCATCCGGCGCATGGAGACCGCCGAGGTCGCCCTCAAGATCCCCTACGTCCAGCTGCTGCTGCCCGCCTACGGCGTCCCGGACGAGGAGGCCGAGGCCTTCGTCGAGCTCGCCGAGGAAGCCAACCTGCCCGGCTGGTGGCAGCGCTTCCACGACGTCCTGCCGGGCTGGTTCAGCATGTACGTCAGCCTGGAGGGCGCCGCCAGCGTCATCCGCGCGTACGAACCGCAGTTCGTGCCCGGCCTGCTCCAGACCGAGGACTACGCGCGCGCGATCATGCGCGGCGGGGCGATCGGCCAGGTCGTGGAGGAGGACATCGAGCGGCACGTGGCGCTGCGCATGGAGAGACAGGCCCTGCTCACGCGCGAGGACGCCCCGAAACTGTGGGTGATCATGGACGAGACGGTGCTGCGCCGTCCCGTCGGCGAGCACCCGCGGGTGATGCGCGGCCAGCTGGACCGGCTGATCGAGGCGACCGAGCTGCCGCACGTCACGCTCCAGGTCGCCGAGTTCGCCTCGGGGCACCACCCCGGCACGTACGGACCCTTCGTGCTGTTCCGCTTCGCCATGCCCGAACTCCCGGACATGGTCTACAGCGAGTACCTGACCGGCGCCGTCTACCTGGACGCGCGTCCCGAGGTCGCCTCGCACCTCGAGGTCATGGACCGCATGGCGGCTCAGGCCGCCACCGCACAACGCACGAAGGAGATCCTCAAGGATCTCCGCAAGGAGCTGTGAATGGACCGCATATACAACGGCATGCCCGCCGCGGAGCTCGGCGCCGAGGGCTGGCACAAGCCGTGGAGCGGCGGGAACGGCGGGAACTGCGTCGAGGCCATGAAGCTGGCCGACGGACGCGTCGCCGTGCGCCAGTCCGCCGATCCCGACGGCCCCGCGCTGATCTACACCCACGGCGAGATCGCCGCCTTCATCCAGGGCGCCAAGGCCGGCCAGGCCGACTTCCTGCTCACCTGACCGCCCGGCCCCGGGCCGGGAACCCCACCCGGACCCCTGGTCGCGGCCGCCGCACCCCGTCACACTGGCCCCGCGCCACCGCACCCCCCACGCGCCGTTCCGCTGTCACCGCCGCAGACCCCCAGGAGCCGCCACATGACCGGGCAGGACCCCGCCGTCGTCAGGATCGACACGAGCAAGCCGCATCCCGCGCGCATGTACGACTGGTTCCTGGGCGGCAAGGACAACTACCCGGTCGACGAGGAGATGGCCCGCCAGCTGCTCCAGGTCGACGCCAGGGGCCGGGACATGGCCCGGGTCAACCGGGCGTACATGCACCGGGCCACGCGCTGGCTGGCCGGGCGGGGCGTGCGCCAGTTCCTCGACATCGGCACCGGCATCCCCACCGAGCCCAACCTGCACCAGATAGCCCAGGGCGCGGCCCCCGCGGCACGCGTCGTGTACTGCGACAACGACCCGATCGTGCTCGCCCACGCCGCCGCCCTGCTGCGCTCCACGCCCGAGGGCGCCACCGAGTACATCCAGGCCGACGCCCGCGAGCCGGAGGAGATCCTGGAGCGGGCCGGCAAGGTGCTTGACTTCTCCCGGCCGGTCGCCCTGTCCATGCTGGCGCTGCTGCACTTCCTCGACGACGAGGACGGCGCGTACGAGATCATCGCGCGGCTCCTCGACCGGCTGCCCGGCGGCAGCTACCTGGTGCTCTCCCAGGTCACCGGTGACTTCGACCCGGAGGGCGCGGAGCGGGCCCGGGGCATGTACAAGGCGCGCGGGATGACCCTGCGGCCGCGCTCGCGCGCCGAGTTCGTCCGCTTCTTCGAGGGCCTGGAGCTCGCCGAGCCCGGGGTCTCCCTCACGCAGGAGTGGCACCCCGAGCTCGGCGAGCGGGTCCCGGTCCAGGGCGACGAGCCCATCCCCGGGTACGCGGGCGTGGCCCGCAAGCCCTAGGACCTCGGGGTCAGGGCTTCGAGGTCTTCGGCGGGAGCAGGGTCACCAGGAACGAGCGGGCCGGGGCGGTGTTCCCGGCCGCGTCGATCGTGCGGTACTCCACCGTGTGCGTGCCGTAGTCCGGCGTCGCGTCGTCCCACGGCACCGCCCGGCTCGTGCCGAGCTTGCCGAACACCAGGCCGTCGATGACCGTGCCACCGGGCGAGAAGCGGTACGGGGCGGTGGCGTCGGTCGGCCAGCCGTAGTACGTGTACCAGCCGTCGCCGTCCACCCGGAACTGCGACACCAGCGCGCCCTCGCGGTCGTCCGCGCCGGTCAGCCGCATCGTGAACTCGCCGTCGTAGACGTACTCGACGGGCCTGCCCGGCCGGTGCACCGTGCGCAGCGGCTTCGACAGGGCGTAGGAAGTGGTGGCGGGGGCGGCGTCCACGGTCCAGGCCAGCACCCGGTCCGTGCCCGCGATCCGGGCGGTCAGCCGGTGCCCGCCCCGGGACAGCCGCAGCTCCGACAGGTCCAGGTCGCGGTCGTTGCCGGTGTCGGCCAGCGGGCGGCCGTCCAGCGACCAGCGCACCGCGAGCGCGCGGTCCACCGGGTGCGAGGTCTCCGCGTACACCACGGTGCGGGCGCCGACGGGGGCGTCGGTCGCGGTGTGCGCGGTGAACGCGGGCGCCACCGGGGTGCGCGGCGTGGTCAGCGCGGTGTCCACGGTCCAGGAGACGGTACGGGTCAGCGCGGCGGACGCGCGCAGCGCCGGGTCCCGTACGAACGGCGTCGGGTCGGTCACCGTGGCCCGCAGCGCGTGGGTGCCGGGGGAGGGGCGCAGCCGGCGCAGGTCCAGAGTGCGGGCGCCGTCCGTCGGGCGGACCGGACGGCCGTCCAGGCTCCAGGACACCGCGAGTTCACCGCCCTCCGGGTGCAGGGTGTCCACCCAGACCGTGCGGTCCGCGCCGATCGGGGCGGAGTTCGGCGTGTGGCCCTGGACCAGGTCGACCTTGCGGGCGATCGCGCCCGTCATCACCTCGCGCTCCACCTGGTCGAAGGAGTAGCCGAGCGTCTTCATGATCGAGTGCTTGCTGGGCCGCCAGACGCCCTTGGTGCTGTACATGCCGCCCTCGAAGCGGCCGACGCGCCCGCCGGACTCGCTCTCCTCGCCCAGCCAGCGCCACCACTTGGCCCGCTGCTCGCGCATCTGCTCCTCGGTGAGCAGCGTGTGGTGGGCCGAGCGCGGCTCGCCGCCGGTGTACGTGCCGCCGGGGACGCCGCGCGCGTAGTAGTCGTACTCGTCCTGGAGGCCGCCCAGCGAGTGGCCTATCTCGTGCGGGGTGATCAGCGAGGACAGGGCGTTGCCGCCGGAGGCGGTGGCCCAGGCGCCGCCCGCGCCGCCGTAGGTGGCGCTGTTGGCCAGCGCGACGATCTGCCGGTTGGCGCCGGTCGCGCCGGGCACCAGGTCGGCCAGGGCGCTCGCCTTGGCGGTGTCCACGGTCAGCAGCCGCTGCACGCTGTCGGGGTCGCAGCCGCCCCAGAACGACATGTCGAGCGGGGTGTCCCGGCGCGGCGCGTCCAGGCCCGGGTCGCAGTCCACCCCGGACTCGGGCGAGGCCAGCTCCACGGCGTAGACGTTGACGTAGGAGCGGTACGACGCGAACGGCTCCACGCTCCACAGCACGTTGATGTGCTTCTCCACGTCCGCGCGGAACTTCGGGAGTTCGGCGGCGGTGTAGCCGTCGCCGAGCACCACGATGTTGAACCGCTTGTCGGCCGGGCCGGTCGTGCGCACCGGGACGACGGTCGCGGCCTCGGTGACGTCGGCGACCGTGGCCGGGCCCGGCCCGCCCGCCCCGCCCGTCCTCGCGCCGGCCGGGGCCGCGCCGAGCAGGCTGGTGGCCAGCAGGGCGGCGCAGGCGAGGAATCCGGCGGTGGAGCGCCGCCGGGTTCGGCGGGTGTGACATGTCACATGTGAGGTGGTGGAAGTCATGGGGCCGGAGCGTACGGGGCGCCCAATGCGGCGTAAAGACAGCCGAGTTGGCCACGCCCCGGCCCCCGCCCTACTGGCCGTGCAGGTAGGCCAGGCCCGGGTGCGCGGCGGTGTAGCCGTCGAGCAGGCGGCGCGCGACCGCCACCGAGTCCACCAGCGGGTGCAGCGCGAACGCCTTCACCGCCGTGGACCGCGCCCCCGACTCCGCCGCCGCCATCACCTCGCGCTCCACCGCCTTCACCGACGTGACCAGGCCGACCGCGTGGTACGGGAGCGGGTCCACGGACACCGGGTGGGCGCCGTTCGCGTCGACCAGGCAGGGCACCTCGATCACCGCGTCCGCGTCCAGCACCGAAAGCGTGCCGCGGTTGCGGACGTTGAGGATCAGGGTGGCCCGCTCGTCGCGCGCGACGGCCCGCATCAGGGCCAGCGCCACCTTCTCGTACCCGCCCGACTCCAGGTCCTCCTCGTCCCGCTCGCCGACCCCGGCCGCCTCGCGGTTGGCGGCCATGTAGGTGGCCTCGCGGTCGGCCAGGGTGCGGTGCCAGGTCTCCAGCGGCGGCGCGTCCGGCTCGCCCATGCGCGCGTAGAAGCCGGCCTGCTGGTCGCGCAGGTAGGCGCCCCGGGTGCGCTCGGCTCCCTGGTAGGCGCGGACGGCCTCGCGGTTGAAGTAGTAGTAGTGCAGGTACTCGTTGGGGATCGCGCCCAGCTCCCGCAGCCACTCGGCGCCGAACAGCTTGCCCTCCTCGAACGAGCCCAGCGCCGCCGGGTCCCCGAGCAGCTCCGGCAGCCGGTCGCGCCCGTCGACCCGCAGCCCGCGCAGCCAGCCCAGGTGGTTCAGGCCCACGTAGTCGATCCACGCCCGGTCCGGGTCCGCCCCGAGGACCCGGGCCACCCGGCGGCCCAGGCCCACCGGGGAGTCGCAGATGCCGATGACCCGGTCACCGATGACGCGTGACATGGCCTCGGTGACCAGTCCGGCCGGGTTGGTGAAGTTGATGACCCAGGCGTCCGGCGCCTGCCGGGCGATCCGGTGGGCCAGGGCGGTGGCCACCGGCACGGTGCGCAGCCCGTACGCGATGCCGCCCGCGCCCACCGTCTCCTGGCCGAGCACCCCCTCCGCCAGGGCCACCCGCTCGTCGGCCGCCCGGCCCTCCAGGCCGCCGACCCGGATCGCCGAGAACACGAAGTCCGCGCCGCGCAGGGCCTCGTCCAGATCGGTGGTCGCGGTCACCGCGGGCGCGTCCGGCACGCCCGCGGCCTGCTCGGCGAGCACCTTGGCGATCGCGCCGAGCCGGTCCGCGTCCAGGTCGTACAGGGCCACCTCGGTGACCCGGCCCTCCGCGCGGTCGTTGAGCAGCGCCCCGTACACCAGCGGCACGCGGAACCCGCCGCCGCCCAGAATCGTCAGCTTCATGCACCGCACGCTATTCGGCGCCGGGCCGGGGCCGCGTACGTCACCCCAGGTCGAGCGCGTTGCGCAGGCCCAGGCGGTGGCGGAACAGGTCGGTGCGGCGCAGGGACGCCAGCTCCGGCGCCTCGAACAGCTTCCGGACGGTGCACCGGGGCGCGGCCGAGCCCGTGCGGTCGAGCAGGGCGTTGACGGCCTGGCGGGCCGAGGCGTTGGCGCCCTCCATGGTCGCCAGGTCGATGTCCACGGCGACGTAGTCCCCGGCGAGGTAGAGGTTGGGGATCCGGGTGCCGGCCGAGGGGCGGTTGTGGAAGGTGCCCACCGGGTGGACCAGCAACTGGTCCTCGTTGGTGGGGTGGGGGGTGCCCAGGCCGTCCACGCCGGGATCCAGGAACCAGGAGTGCAGGTCGCCGTCGCTGAGGACGGTGCGGCCGGTGTCGTTGAGCGCGGCCTTCAGCTGCGCCCACACCTCGCGGGCCACCTGCTCGCGGGTGCACTCCTTGGCGGTCCTGCCGTACAGGATGCCGGGCCGGTCCCACTCGGAGACGTCCACGGAGACGCAGTCGACCGCCGCGCCGTCCCCGTAGTCCCGGGGGAAGTCGCGGTGCGGCCAGTGCTCGGCCTGCTGAATGGCCGTCAGGGACCAAGGGGAGTCGATCAGGTTGAGGTGGCCGTGCAGCAGCGGAGCCTTGCGCGTCAGATAGAACTGGATGCCCGTCATCCAGTCCGTCTCCAGCGCGTCGCACCGCCCGAGCTGCGGGTCGGCGGCGCGCAGCGCGGGGCCCCAGGTCGGCCGGGCGTGCTCGACCGGCACCGCGGACACGTAGTGGTCGGCGGACACCGTGACCCGCGCGCCCGAGGGGTCCTCCAGGACCGCCCCGGACACCCGGCCGTCGGTGAACGGCAGGTCCCGCAGCGTCCAGCCGATCCTGAACTCCACGCCCAGGGACCGCAGATGGGCGACCCACGGGTCGATCCAGGCCTCGTTGGTCGGGGCGTTGAGTATCCGGTCCAGCGGCCCGTCCGCGCCGCGCCCGAGCGCGTTGAAGAGGAACGCCTCCAGGAGGGTCGCGACCGTGCGGGTGCTGGCCTCCTCGGCCTTGGTGGCCACGATGTTGCGGGTCAGTCCGACGGCGAGGACGCGCTGGTAGTCGTACGACATCCGCTCGGCGCGCAGGTAGGTCCACCAGGGCGTGCGCTCCCAGGTCTCGTCGCGCCGCTGCTGACAGCTCGTCATGAAGACGAGCATGCGGTTCACGAAGTACGCGGCCTCGGCCAGCGGGATGCCCCGGGCGGTGTCCACGAACGCTTCGAGCGCGCGCCGCAGTTCGTCGAAGGTGAGCTGCGCGGGGCGGTGGCCGGGCCAGGGCAGCGGGATGCGCAGGTCCTCGCGGCCGGTGCGGGCGAAGGACATCTCGGCGGGTGCGACGAGGTTGTCCCAGACTCCCTGCGCGTTGCCGGGGAAGGGGATGCGGCGCATCGTGTCGGGGAGGTTGTGGTAGATCCCCGGGATGAAGCGGAAGCCGTGCTCGGCCGGGAGCGGGCGGCGCCCGCCGCGCGCGCTGTCGGGGACGTCCATGCTGCGGGCCTTGCCGCCGAGCGCGCGGCGTTCGTACACGGTGACCCGGAAGCCGCGCTCGGCCAGCTCGTGGGCGGCGGTCAGGCCCGCGACGCCGCCGCCGAACACGGCGACGTCGGTGCCGGCCGCCGGGGTGGCGGCGGGCGTCGCGGCGGACGCGGGGGCGGTGGCGGCGACGGCTGCCGAGGCCGCCCCGGCGGTGACGGCCGCCGCGCCCGCCACGAACGAGCGCCGCGTGGTTCCCGTACCGTGCATGCCCCACCCCTTTACCGCCGGTAACGTGTCATGTCCGGTGCGGGAGCATACGGAGGGGGCGCGGGAGCGGGAAGTGGTGCACCGGCCGCGTCCGACAATGGCGCGAAGGCGCCGACCGGGGGCGACCGCAGGGGGCTGCGGCCCGGGAGGCTCAGTCGAGGAACGTGCCGTCCCGGTAGACCCAGGCGCCGTCCAGCCGCTCGAAGGTGCTCCGCTCGCGCAGGGCGCCCTCGTCGGAGCCGTGCGCGTACCGGGCGGTGAAGGTGACGGTCCCCGTGCTGTGGAAGGCCGTGCCGTCCGTGGCGCCCTCGATCTCCAGGCCGGTCCAGCGCATCGCCGGATCCAGCTCCAGCGGGTCGGGGCGGGTCGCGGGTGCCCAGGTGCGCAGCAGGTAGGCGGTGTCGAGCACCACGAAGGCGCTGTAGCGCGAGCGCATCAGGAGCTCGGCGGTCGGCGCGGCGGCCGTCCCCGCGTGGAAGCGCCCGCAGCACTCCCCGTAGGCGGCGGGCAGGCCGCAGGGACAGGGGCTCTGCGCGGTGACGCGGGGTGCGCGCGGGGCGGCGGGGGTGCGCCGGGGGCGTGACGTACGACGTGCCATGGGTGACATTGTGCCGTGCAATGTCACACGGCCCGCGCGGGGCGGGGGTGGGGGCCGGTGAGGGACGGCACGGGACAGGGGTACGGGGGAGGGGCCCGGGCGCCCCGGAACGCACCCTCCGAGCGGCTGTCCGCCCCGGACGTACCCGGCTACCCGCAGGCCGCCCCCGGCTCAGGTGCGCGCCGGGGTCGGCGGAAGCCCGTGCGCCAGGTCCTCCGCCATCAGCCGCTTGGCGATCGCGTCGACCGCCGCGCGCAGCTCGGGCTCGCTGGCGCGGCCCCGCTCCTCCTCCACGCGCGCGCCCAGCCAGTCCGACCACGCCCGGGTGATCACGCCGGCCTCCCGCTCCCCGGCGGCGGTGTGCGACAGGTAGCCGCCCTCGCGGGTCAGGTACCCCTCGTCCACCATCCGCTCGAAGACCGGGACCAGCACCTCGGGCGGCATGTGCCGGCGCTGGGCGACCAGGCCGATGCTGGCGTACCCGACCAGCCGCGTGAACATCTCCACCTGCATCACCGCCCAGGCGCCGGCCGGGTCGAGACGGGTGTCGGAGTCGGCCACGATCCGGCGGGCCGTGTCCAGGTCCGCGTCGACCATGATCCGGCCCACCGCCGCCTCCAGCAGCTTCCGCGAGTCACCCGTCGACGGCTGGGCGAAGCCCTCGCCCATGTCCGAGGCGGCGGTGCGGACCGTGTCGCGCAGCTTCACCTGCTTGAGGAAGAGCGCCACGACGAAGCCGACCACGGCCACCGGCACGGTCCACAGGAACACGGTGTGCAGGGTGTCCGCGTACGCCTGGACGATCGGCGCGGCCTGGTCGGACGGCAGCGAGTGCAGGCCCTCGGGGCTCTGCGCCGCTCTGACGAGCCCCGAGGGGTCCGCCGTCCCGGCGATCCGCGCCGCCTCGGCGACCCCGGACTCCAGGTTGGGCTTCAGGGAGTTGGCGTAGATCGTGCCGAACACGGCGGTGCCGAAGGCGCTGCCCAGCGTACGGAAGAACGTCACGCCGGACGTGGCGGTGCCCAGGTCGGCGTAGTCCACCGTGTTCTGCACGGCGATCGTGAGGACCTGCATGGACAGGCCGATGCCGATGCCGAGCACGAACATGTACAGGGACTCCAGCCACGCGTTGGACTGGGTGCCCATCAGCGACAGCAGGAACAGGCCGAAGCCCATCACCAGCGATCCCGCGATCGGGAAGACCCGGTACCTGCCGGTCTTGCTGACCACGTTGCCGCTGAAGATCGAGGCGATCAGCAGGCCGATGACCATCGGCAGGGTGCGCACGCCCGAGATGGTCGCCGAGTCCCCGTCGACGTACTGCAGGTACGTCGGCAGGAAGGTCATCGCGCCGAGCATCGCGAAGCCGACGACGAAGCTGAGGACCGAGCAGACCGTGAAGACCGGGTTGGAGAACAGCCGCATGGGCAGCATCGGTTCGGCCGCGCGGGTCTCCGCCCAGCAGAACAGCGCCAGCGCCAGCAGGCCGCCCGCGAACAGGCCGATGATCACCGGCGAGCCCCAGGCGTACTCGTTGCCGCCCCAACTGGTCGCCAGGATCAGGGCGCTGGAGCCGACCGCGACCAGCGCGATGCCCAGGTAGTCGATGACCGGCCGGGCCACCGAGCGCACCGAGGGGATCGTGCGGGCGGCCGCGATGACCACCAGGATCGCGATCGGCACGTTCACGTAGAACGCCCAGCGCCAGCTGAGGTGGTCGGTGAACAGGCCGCCGAGCAGCGGGCCGATGACCGTGGAGACGCCGAACACCGCGCCGATGGCGCCCTGGTACTTGCCGCGCTCGCGCAGCGGGATGACGTCGGCGATCAGCGCCATCGCGGTGACCATCAGGCCGCCCGCGCCGATGCCCTGCATGCCGCGCCAGGCGATCAGCAGCGTCATGTTGGTGGCCAGGCCGCACAGGAACGAGCCGGTGATGAAGATGACCGCCGAGACCTGGAAGACCAGCTTGCGCCCGAACAGGTCGCCGAACTTGCCGACCAGGGCCGTCGCCACGGTCTCGGCGAGCAGGTACGACGTCACCACCCACGACATGTGGGCGGCCCCGCCCAGGTCCGAGACGATCGTCGGCAGCGCGGTGCCCACGATCGTCTGGTCCAGGGCGGCCAGCAGCATGCCGAGCATGATCGTCCCGAAGACGATGTTGCGCTGCCGGATGTCGAGCACGGGCGGCGCCGGGGCCGCCGGTGCGGGCGCGTTCTCGCTGGTGGTGGTCACCCTGGCACCCTCGCACCCCGCCCGGCGCCCCGCATGCGGGAAGGGTCCCAACCGGTGACCGCGCCCCGCGCCCCGGGCGCCCGCGCGGCCCCGGGGCGCTCACTCCTTCGGCGGCACCCGGGGCACGGGGAGCACCAGCCGGGCGAAGGCGTGCTCCGGCACGGCGGGGGAGCGCGGTGCCACGGCACATGTCACCGTGTACGCCTCACCCTGCGCCGGGCGCGGGTCCGGATCGCCCTTGTTCGGCCAGAGCGCCATCGCCCGCTCCGCCTGCGCGGTGATCGTCAGGGACGGGTTCACCCCCAGGTTCGCCGAGACCGCCGAGCCGTCCACCACCGAGACGCCCGGATGCCCGTACAGCCGGTGGTACGGGTCCACGACCCCGCTCTCCGGGCCGTCGCCGATCGGGCAGCCGCCCAGGAAGTGCGCGGTCAGCGGCCGGTTCGTCAGCTCGCCCAGATTGGTGCCCGCGAAGCCGTCGATCCGCCGGGCCAGCAGCTCGGCCGCCCGCCAGCCCTGCGGGATGTGCACCGGGTTCGGCGCGCCGTGCCCCTGCTCGGCGGTCAGTCCGCGCCGGGTCAGCCGGGTGGTGAGCGAGTTGTCGCGGGTCTGCATGACGAGCCCGATGATCGTCCGCTCCGACCAGCGGTACGTCAGCGCGGTGCGGGCCACCAGGAGCGGGTGGCGCAGGAACGCGGCCGTGGCGGCGAGCGCCTTGGGCCGGTCCGTGCGGTACTGCGGGACGCAGATCAGCGCCATCAGGTTGGAGCCCTTGCCGTACCGGACGTTCTCGACGTGGGTGCTCGGGTCCGGGTGGATGGACGAGGTGATCGCCACGCCCCGGGTGAAGTCCAGGGTCCGCCGGCCGGTGCGGCGCCGGTAGCGGCGCGGGAAGGTCAGCGCGCCGACCAGGGCCTCGGAGTTGGTGCGGGTGAGCACCCCGAGCCGGTCCGAGAGCCCCGGCAGCGCGCCGGTCGCCTTCATCCGGTGCAGCAGCGTCTGGGTGCCGTACGTCCCGGCCGCGAGCACCACGCGGCGGCAGCGCAGCACCTCCGGGCGGCCCCGGCCCCGGGTGGGCGCGGCCGTCACCTCGTAGCCGCCGCGCCCGTCCTCCCGTACCGCCGTCGCCGTGGTCAGCGGGTGGATCCGGGCGCCCGCGCGCTCGGCGAGGTACAGGTAGTTCTCCAGGAGCGTGTTCTTGGCGCCCCGGCGGCAGCCCGTCATGCACTCGCCGCACTCCACGCACGCCCGCCGGGCCGGGCCCGCCCCGCCGAAGTACGGGTCGGGCACCTCCTGCCCCGGCGCGGCCCTCGTCCGCCCGTCCGCGTCCCGGCCGTCGCCGAAGAACACCCCGACCGGGGCGAGCCGGAACGTCTCCGGCACGCCCAGCTCCGCCGCCACGTCCCTCAGGTACTCGTCCGCCTCGGTCACGGTCGGGTTGGTCCGCACTCCGAGCATCCGGCGCGCCTGGTCGTAGTACGGGGCCAACTCCCGCCGCCAGTCCGTGATGTGGCCCCACTGCGGGTCGCGGAAGTACGGCTCGGGCGGTACGTAGAGGGTGTTGGCGTAGTTCAGCGAGCCGCCGCCGACCCCCGCGCCCGCCAGGACCATCACGTTGCGCAGCAGGTGGACGCGCTGGATCCCGTACAGGCCGAGCCGGGGCGCCCACAGGTAGCGGCGCAGGTCCAGGGAGGAGCGCGGCAGCGTCGCGGGCGTCCAGCGCCGGCCGGCCTCCAGGACGCCGACGGAGTAGCCCTTCTCGGTGAGGCGCAGGGCGGCCACGGACCCGCCGAAGCCGGAGCCGACGACGATGACGTCGTAGTCGTACGCGTCCCCGGCCGGTCCGTCGTACGAGCCCTCGTCCCCGCCCTCGGTCGGTCTCCGGGCCCGCCCCTCAGCCATACAGGGCCTCGATGTCGGCCGCGTACGCCAGCGCCACCGCGTGCCGCTTGACCTTGAGCGAGGGGGTGAGCAGCCCGTTGTCCTCGGTGAACTCGCCCGGCACGATGCGGAACCTGCGGATCGACTCGGCGCGCGAGACGGCCTCGTTGGCGTAGTCGACGGCCTTCTGCACGTCGGCGATCATCTCCGGGTCCTCGGACAGCGCGGTGAGGGGCGTGTCCGCGGGGCGCTTGCGGACCGCGAGCCAGTGCGCGACGGCCTCCGGGTCCAGGGTGACCAGCGCGCCGACGTAGCTGCGGTTGTCGCCGACGGCCACGCACTGGCCGACCGGCGGGCGGCTGCGCAGCCGGTCCTCCAGGACGGCGGGCGAGACGTTCTTGCCGCCGGAGGTGACGATGATGTCCTTCTTGCGGCCGGTGATCGTCAAGTAGCCGTCGTCGTCCAGGGATCCGAGGTCACCGGTGGCGAACCAGCCGTCCTTCAGTGCCTCCTGACTGGCCGTCGGGTTGTTCCAGTAGCGGGTGAAGACGATCCCGCCCTTGATCAGCACCTCGCCGTCGTCGGCGATGCGCACCGAGGTGCCCGGCACCGGCTGGCCGACCGTGCCCGGGCGCGGGGAGAGCGGCGGGGTGACGGTGGCGGCGGCGGAGGTCTCGGTCAGGCCGTACCCCTCGTAGATCACGATCCCGGCGGCGTAGAAGAACAGGTTGAGCCGGCGGTCCAGCGGGGACCCGCCGCTGATCGCGTACCGCAGCCTGCCGCCGACCTCCTTGCGGACCCGGCGGTACACCAGCAGGTCGTACAGCGCCCAGGCGGCGCTCAGGCCGGGGCCCGGCCCCTTGCCCGCGCCCAGGTAGCGCCGCAGGGTGGCCTCGCCGAAGCGCACGCCGATCCGGTCGGCTCGCTCGAAGGAGGCGCCCCGGCCCATGCGTTCGGCCGTGGCCCGCCCGGTGTCGTGGATCTTCTCGAAGAGGTAGGGCACGCCGACGACGAACGTCGGCCTGAACGCCCGCAGTTCGGGCCGCAGCTCGTCGGGCTTGATGCTGGGGCAGTGGCCGATCTCGATCCGGGCGAGCAGGCAGGCGATCTGGATGGTGCGGCCCAGGACGTGGGCGAGCGGCAGGAACAGCAGGGTGGAGGCGGTCTGCCCGGTGACCGCCTTGAACACGGGGTGCAGCAGCTCCACGGTGTTGGCGGCCTCGGCGAGCAGGTTGCCGTGGGTCAGCACGCAGCCCTTGGGGTTTCCGGTGGTGCCGGAGGTGTAGCAGATGGTGGCGACCGTATCGTGCGTCAACTCCGCGCGCCGCTTGGTCAGTTCCTCGTCGCCGACGTCCTTGCCGAGGGCGGTGAGCTGGGCGAGCGCGCCGTCCTCGACGCCCCAGCTCCGTACCGGCGCGTCCAGCCCGGCGGCGGCCGTCTCCAGCGTGGCGGCGTGCTCCGCGGTCTCGGTCACGGCGAGCCGCGCGCCCGAGTCGGCCAGGATCCAGGCGACCTGCTCGGCGGAGGAGGTCGCGTACACGGGGACGGACCGGCCGCCCGCGGCCCACACCGCGAAGTCGATCACGGCCCACTCGTAACGGGTGCGCGACATCAGGGCGACCCGGCCGCCGGGTTCGAGTCCGGCGGCGATCAACCCCTTGGCGACGGAGGCGACTTCGGCGGCGAAGGCCGCCGAGGTGACGGGCCGCCAGACGCCGTCCTCCTTGCGCTTGAGCAGCGATTCCCCGGGTGCGGCCGCGGCGTTGGCGAACGGGATCTCGGCCAGCGAGACCGGTACGTCCGCCCCGGCGAGGGCGTGTGCGCGCACTTCGCGTACGATGCCCGGGTCCGTGTCGTCCCGGATGACGTCGATCCGGACGCGCCGCGCGAGGTCGCTCCGCTGCCGGGCCCTCTTCAAGTCCTTGCGTACGCCCATGGTTCGGCTCCTGTTCGCGTTCGCGGGGCGGGGAGATTCCGGGGACCTCAGACTTACTGGGGAGTCAACTTACTCCCGCGTAACCAGAAATCAACGGCGCCGCCGCAAATGGTTGCCGCACAGAGACACAGTCGGCGCGAAACCAGGAAGCGCGTCCGGTCCCATGGAGGCATCCGCCTCGCCCCAGGGCTGCCACGAGCAGCGACGACCTAAGGAATGCCACGTGTTCGCCTCGCCCCTCGTCCCCGTCCCGATCCCCGACCGCGTCGCGGCCCTGATCGGCGGCTGCATGCCGATCGGCGTCCTGCAGGCGGAGATCGACGCCGAGTGCGCCGCACGCGAGGCGCGCCGCTTCCGCACCCCGCTGTGCGACGAGGACCGGGCCGACCGCGAGCGGGCGCTGGCCGTGCTGGCCAGGTCGAACAAGGTCCTCGCGGCCTACAACCCGCGGCTGGTGCTGCTGCCGCGCTGACGTCCCGTACGCGGGGCACCCGCCGGCCGTGCTCCGCCCGCTCGCCGGGAGGGGGTTGCCCGGCCGGGCCCGCGTGCCTAGCCTTACTCCGAAGTAAGCTTACTTCGGAGTAAGGAAGCGCTGTGGCAGACAACATCAGCTCGATCGCGGACCTGGACTTCTCCCAGGTCTCGCCCGAGGAGTTCGCCCGGATCGTCAAGGGCCTGAGCAAGCGGGAGATCGAGCAGCTCGCGGCCGACGCCGGGCTGCGGATGCGCGTGCTGCGCGAGGTCTTCGCCCGGATGGAGCGCCAGTTCAAGCCCGACGTGGCCGGATCGCTGGACGCGCTGATCCGCTGGAAGATCACCGGCGCCAGCGAGGACGCCGTCTTCGAGACCCACATCGCGAACGGCACCTGCGCGGTCTCCGAGGGCCGCTCGAACGCCGAGTCGCGGATCACGCTGATCCTCGCCGACCCCGAGTTCCTCAAGCTGGTCTCCGGCAACGCCAACCCCGTCACGATGTTCATGACGCGCAAGCTGAAGATCGCCGGGGACGTCGGCCTCGCCGCCGGCCTCACCCGCTACTTCGACATACCGAAGGCGTGACGCCATGAGTGCCTTCAGCCTCGAACTGGGCGAGGAGCAGCGGGACCTGCGCGAGTGGGTGCACGGCTTCGCCGCCGAAGTGGTGCGCCCCGCCGCCGCCGAGTGGGACGAGCGCGAGGAGACCCCCTGGCCCGTCATCCAGGAGGCCGCCAAGATCGGCCTGTACGGCTTCGAGTCCCTGGCCGAGATGTACGGCGACCCCAGCGGGCTCAGCCTGCAGATCGCCAACGAGGAGCTGTTCTGGGGCGACGCCGGGATCGGCATGGCCCTGTTCGGCACCTCGCTCGCCGTCGCCGGGATCTTCTCCGCGGGCACCCCCGACCAGCTCGCCGAGTGGGTGCCGCAGTGCTTCGGCGACGAGGACGACCCCAAGGTGGCGGCGTTCTGCGTCTCCGAGCCGCAGGCCGGCTCCGACGTCTCCGGCATGCGCACCCGCGCCCGCTACGACGAGGCGAAGGACGAGTGGGTGCTCAGCGGCCAGAAGGCCTGGATCACCAACGGCGGCATCGCCGCGGTCCACGTGGTCGTCGCCTCCGTGGAGCCGGAGCTGGGCGCGCGCGGCCAGGCCGCGTTCATCGTGCCGCCCGGCACCCGGGGCCTGGAGGGCGGCCGCAAGATCAAGAAGCTGGGGCTGCGGGCCTCGCACACCGCGGACGTCTTCCTCGACGACGTACGGGTCCCCGGGCACTGCCTGCTCGGCGGCAAGGAGAAGCTGGACACCCGCCTCGCCCGGGCCCGCGAGGGTGCCACCGCCAAGGGCCAGGCCGCGATGGCCACCTTCGAGGTCAGCCGCCCCACGGTCGGCGCCCAGGCCCTCGGCATCGCCCGCGCCGCCTACGAGTACGCCCTGGACTACGCGCGCGAGCGCGAGGCGTTCGGGCGGCCGATCATCGAGAACCAGGCCATCGCCTTCGCGCTGGCCGACCTGCGGACCGAGATCGAGGCGGTACGGCTGCTGATCTGGCAGGCCTCCTGGATGGCCCGCAACGGCAAGTCCTTCGACGCGGCCCAGGGCTCCATGTCCAAGCTCCGCGCCGGCGAACTGGCCGTCGCCGCCACGGAGAAGGCCATCCAGGTGCTCGGCGGCGCGGGCTACAGCCGGGAGCACCCGGTCGAGCGCATGTTCCGCGACTCCAAGATCTACACGATCTTCGAAGGGACCAGTGAGATCCAGCGCCTGGTCATCGCCCGCGCGATCTCGGGGCACCACATCCGGTGACGGGGGCGCGCTCCGGGGGCGGTCTCAGCCGCCGTCCCCCGGGGTGAGGACCTGCGCCAGGTCGTACGACACCGGCTCCTCCAGCTGCCCGTAGCCGCAGCCGGACGGGGTGCGGTCCGGGCGCCAGCGGCGGAACTGGGCCGTGTGCCGGAACCGGTCGCCCTCCATGTGGTCGTAGCCGACCTCCGCCACCCGCTCCGGGCGCAGCGGCACCCACGACAGGTCCTTCCCGCCGGACCAGCGGCTCTGCGCCCCGGGCAGCCGGGCGCCCTCGTGCGCGGACGCGTCGCCCCAGGCCGCCCACGGATGGCCCTCGGCCGACTCCGTCCGCAGCGGCTCCAGCTCCTCTACCAGCTCGGCGCGGCGCGCGGCGGTGAAGGCCGCGCACACGCCGACGTGCTGCAGGACGCCCGCGTCGTCGTACAGGCCGAGCAGCAGCGAGCCGACGACCGGGCCGCTCTTGTGCAGCCGGTAGCCCGCGACCACCACGTCCGCCGTCCGCTCGTGCTTGATCTTGTACATCAGCCGCGCGTCGGGCCGGTACGGCAGGTCCAGCGGCTTGGCGATCACCCCGTCCAGGCCCGCGCCCTCGTACTGCTCGAACCAGCGCGCCGCGAGCTCCGGGTCCGTGGTCGCCGGGGCCAGGTGCACCGGCGCCGTCACGCCCCGCAGCGCCTCCTCCAGGAGGGCGCGGCGCTCGGACAGCGGCGTGTCCAGGAGTGCCCGGTCGTCCAGCGCCAGCACGTCGAAGGCCACGAAGCTCGCCGGGGTCGTCCCCGCGAGGAGCTCCACCCGGGAGGCGGCCGGGTGGATGCGCTCGGTGAGCCGGTCGAAGTCCAGCCGCCCCTCGCGCACGATCACGATCTCCCCGTCCAGCACGCAGCGCCGCGGCAACCGCTCCGTGAGCGCCGCCACCAGCTCGGGGAAGTACCTGGTCAGCTCCTTGCCGGTGCGGCTGCCGACGACGACCTCGGCGCCGTCGCGGTACACGATCGCCCGGAAGCCGTCCCACTTGGCCTCGTACTGCATCCCCGGCGGGATCCTCTTCACCGCCTTGGCGAGCATCGGCTTCAGGGGCGGCATCACCGGCAGGTCCATGATCCGATCCTGGGCCGGATCGTCCCGATGTGCGACTCGGGTACGCCCGGCCTACCGTGGCCCCCATGGGAGCAGCGGTGGAACTGGAGGCGGGCGGCCGGACCGTGCGGCTGTCCAGCCCGGACAAGGTGTACTTCCCCGAGCGCGGCTACACCAAGCTGGACGTCGCCCGCTACTTCCTCGCCGTCGGCGACGGCATCACCCGGGCCCTGCGCTCGCGCCCCACCACCCTGGAGCGGTTCCCCGACGGCGTGGCGGGCGAGTCCTTCTACCAGAAGCGCGCCCCGAAGAACCTGCCCGACTGGATCCCCACCGCCCGCATCTCCTTCCCCAGCGGGCGCACCGCCGACGAGGTGTGCCCCACCGAACCGGCCGCCGTGCTCTGGGCCGCCCAGTACGGCACGCTCACCTTCCACCCCTGGCCGGTGCGCGCGGACCGCCCCGACCACCCCGACGAACTGCGCGTCGACCTCGACCCGCAGCCCGGCACCGACTTCTCCCACGCCGTGCGCGCCGCCCACGAGCTGCGCGCCCTGCTCGACGAGCACGGGCTGCGCGGCTGGCCCAAGACCTCCGGCGGGCGCGGACTGCACGTCTTCGTCCCCATCGAGCCGCGCTGGGACTTCACCGCCGTGCGCAGGGCCGCCATCGCCCTGGGGCGCGAACTGGAGCGCCGCATGCCGCGCGAGGTCACCACCGCCTGGTGGAAGGAGGAGCGCGGCGAGCGGATCTTCGTGGACTACAACCAGACGGCCCGCGACCGCACGATCGCCTCCGCCTACTCCGTACGCCCCCGCCGGCACGCCCCCGTCTCTGCGCCGCTGCGCTGGGAGGAGCTGGACGCGGCCGATCCGCACGACTTCGACATCGTGACCATGCCCGCGCGCTTCGCCGAACTCGGCGACGTGCACGCGGACATGGACGAGAACGCCTTCGGTCTCGAGGGCCTGCTGGACCTCGCCGACCGGGACGAGAAGGAGCGCGGGCTGGGCGACCTGCCGTACCCGCCGGACTACCCCAAGATGCCGGGGGAGCCCAAGCGGGTCCAGCCGAGCCGCGCCGCCAAGCACCCGCCCGAGCACGGGGACTGACGGACCGTAGAGCCGTTGGACGGGTCCTACGGCTCCTACGGCTCCTACAGCTCCTTGATCCGTACGTCCCGGTACGAGATCACGTCGGTGACCCCGTGCACCTGGAGGCCGATGTAGCCCGAGGCGTACCGGCGGCCGTCGGTGCCCGGGTCGTCCGCGCGGGCCGGGTAGAAGTCCTGGCCGCCCGCGTTGTCGAACTCGTTCACCAGCACGCCGTTGCGCAGGACCGAGTAGTGCTGGCCCTCCACCCGGATCTCGTAGTCGTTCCAGGTGCCCTTGGGCGTGACGCCCGCGCCGCCGAGGCCGACCCGGTCGAAGCCGTACACCGAACCCGTCTTGTACAGGTCGCCGTCCGGGCGGTCCAGGATCTGGATCTCATGTCCGTACTTGATGGCGACCCACTCCGGGCGCGGCTCCTCCGGGTGGTCGTGGACGGCGGGGAAGCGGACGAACACGCCGCCGTTGGCGTTGCCGGTGCCCGGCGCGTCGTCGCGCCAGCGCAGCTTCAGCGAGAAGTCGCCGAAGGCGCGCTGCGGGAACCAGAGCATCCCCATGCCCGCCACCATGGTGCTGGAGGTCATCGACCCGTCGGCGTTCAGGCCGAACGCGCCCCCGCCCACCTGCTGCCACTTGGCGAACGAGGACGCCGTGCCGTCGAAGAGGTCCCGGTAGCCGGTGTTCTGGCCCGGCTTGCCGATGCCGGACCGCTTCGCCGTCGCGTAGATCTTCTGGTGCTCGCGCGCGTCGATCACGTTGTCCGCGAGCAGCCGGTCGAGCACCCCGTCCACGTGCTTGAGGAACAGGGCGTGCGAGCTCCAGTCCTTCTCGTCCTCGATCAGCTCGTTGACCGTGCAGCGCGAGCGCGTCATCCGGTTCGGCACACCCGAGTCGACCGTGCCCACGATCACCGTCAACCGCTCGTCGAACTCGGGGCAGTCGGGCGCGGGGACCCCGCCGCCCGTGGTGACCGAGAAGACGGACTTCGCGGCCCCGGAGGTGTTCCCGGCCTTGTCGGTGGCCCGGTGCAGGACCGTGTGGTACCCGATCCGGTCGACCACCAGGGGCGCCGAGTAGACCAGGTAGGGGCCGCCGTCCAGGGAGTACTCCAGCCTCTCCACCCCGGACTCGGTGTCGGCGGCCGACAGCGCGACCCGGGCGCTGCCCACGTACGCGCCGTCGGAGTTCCTCGTCCCGCTCACCTCGGCCGCCGTCACCGGCGGGGTGGTGTCCTGCGCGGGCGGGGCGACGACCTCGAAGGACGCCGACTTCTCGGCGGCGGCGTTGCCCGCCTTGTCGGTGGCCCGGTAGCGGACCGTGTGGCTGCCGACCTGGTGGATCATCACGGGTGCGGTGTAGGGCTGCCAGGCGCCCGAACCGAGTGCGTACTCGATGGTGTTGACGCCCGAACCGGCGTCGGACGCGGTCACCGTGACCGTCGCCATGCCCAGGTACTGGCCCTGCCCGTTCTTCTCGCCGCTCACCGTCGCCGAGGTCTCCGGCGCGGTCGTGTCGTCCGTCGGCGGCGCCACCACCCGGAAGTCCACGGACTTCTCCGCGGCGGCGTTGCCCGCCTTGTCGGTGGCCCGGTAGCGGACCGTGTGGCTGCCGACCTCGTGGATCATCACGGGTGCGGTGTAGGGCTGCCAGGCGCCCGAACCGAGTGCGTACTCCACGGTGTTGACGCCCGATCCGGTGTCCGTGGCGCTGACCGTGACCGTCGCGTGGCCGACGTACGCGCCGTCCGCGTTCCGGTCGCCCTGGACCTGCGCCGCCGTCTCGGGCGCCGTGGTGTCGTCCCCGCCGCCCGGCTCGGTCACCGTCAGGATCCCCTGCATCTGGCCGTGGCCCGGGATCGTGCAGTGGAAGCGGTAGCGGCCCGGGGTCAGGGTCACCTCGGCGGTGTGCTTGCCGCCCTGGTCGTCGTTGGGGTTGGCCAGGACGTTCAGCGGTACGTCGTTGTTGTACTCCGGGTCCGACACGTCGAACGTCAGCGTGTGCGGCATGCCCGTGGTGTTGCCGGTCGCCGTGCTGTTCTCGAACACGATCGTCGTGGCGCCGGCCACCGCCGTCGTCGGGAACGACAGGTAGTGGTCGATCGGGTCGCCGGCCGTCCAGGTCAGCACCTGGGCGGCGGCCGTGCCGGGCCCGTCGGGGCGGGCGGACGCCGCCGTCGACGTCAGGCCGAGGAGCATCAGGACGGCCGCGCAGAGCGCCGTCCACAGACGCACGGGTCCCTGTCTCACTGCGCCGCCTTCCTCGCGAGCTGTCCGGCGGCCGGGGTCGGCCCGCCGCCCTTGTACGTCACGCGCCACAGCGCGGACCTGGAGTCGGAGGTGAAGAAGCCGCGCCCGTAGTCCAGGACGTACAGCGACCCGTCCGGGGCGAACTTCCAGTCCATCAGGTTCTTGATGCCGTCGTTCCCGATCGGGATGATCTTCTTCAACGACTCGGCGTGCACGGGCAGTCCGCCCTTGCCGACCGTCCTGGGGTCGGTCAGCACCGCGTGCCGGGGCTGGTCGCCGTCGTAGAAGTCGCCGACGAACCACTTGCCGTCCCAGTACGCCGGCCACTTCACCGTGCTCGCGCTGCCGGCGTCGAAGCGGTACACCGGCCCGTTCATGGTCGCCTGGCCGCCGCCCTTGAGCCACGGGAGCAGCAGCTTCTGCTCCTCCTGCTTGTAGCTCGGTACGCCGTTCGCGTCGCGCGGGTAGTCCACCCCGCCGCCCTGCGGCGAGTACCAGATCGTGTTCGGCGTGACGGGCGGCAGGTTCACCAGGCCGTCGTTGTTCGGCGACTCGTTCTTCGGCTTCGCGCAGTCGTACCAGCCCAGCGGCTGCTCGGGGTCCGGCAGGTTGCGGTCCCGGTAGGGCTGGTTGTTGCCCATGCAGTACGGCCAGCCGTGGTTGCCCGCCCTGGTGATCGCCGAGAAGGTGTCGTACTTCGCCGGGCCCCAGGTCGTCGACGGCGCGCCCGCGTCCGGGCCGACCCAGCCCGCGTACAGGACGTCCGTCTTCTTGTCGACGAAGATCCGGGCCGGGTTGCGCACGCCCATCACGTAGATCTCGCCGCGCGTCTTGCCGCCGCCCTCGTCCGGCTCGCGGCCCGTGAAGAGGTTGCCCTCCGGCAGCGTGTACGTGCCGTCGGCCTCGGGGTGGATCCGCAGGATCTTCCCGTTGAGGTTGTGGGTGTTGCCCGCCGTGCGGCGCGCGTCGGCGAAGGAGACGCCCTTGAAGTTCGGCTGCGGGTTGTTGCCCGAGTAACCCCCGCTGAAACCGGACGAGTTGTTGTCACCCGTCGCGATGTACAGGTTCCGCTTGGAGTCCCAGGCCAGGCCGCCGCCCGCGTGGCAGCAGCTGTGGATCTGCACCGGCCACTTCAGCAGCACCTTCTCGCTCGCCGGGTCCAGCGTGCTCGTCGCCGGGTCCAGGGTGAAGCGCGAGACGTACCGCTCGGCCGTGTGCGCGTCCCGGTTGATCCGGGAGTGCGGGGTGTAGTGCAGGTAGACCCAGCCGTTGCTCAGGAAGTCCGGGTCCAGCTCGATGCCGAGCAGGCCCTCCTCCACCTTGGTCAGCTCGTCGCCGCCGCCCTTGTTGCCGAACACCGTGAGCGAGCCCGCCAGTTGGACCTTGCCGGTCCTCGGGTCGTAGACGTGGACCTGGCCCTGCCCCTTGCCGACGTCCGGGTCGTTCCAGTCGGTCACCACCGGCTTGGAGGAGTCGGCGCCGCCGCGGCCGATGTAGAACACCCGCCCGTCCGGCGCCACCACCATCCCGTGCGGCTCGCCGATCTGGTCGTTCTGGCCCGGCTGGTTCGGCTGGGTGACGCGCTGCGCCGTGTAGTTGGCGTCGATGGTGGCCTTGCAGTCCGCCTGCGAGAGGCGGGTGGTCCACCGCAGGGCGCCGCGCAGGTGGTCGCGGAAGTCGGTCTCCGCGAAGCTCTCGACCGTACCGCCCATCGCGGTGTAGAAGGAGCGGCCCCCGTCGTAGTCGCGGCACCAGGAGACCGGGTGGTCCCAGCCGTTGGCGCCCGCCCCCGGCGCGTACGAGCTCTCCTTGACCCGGGCCACGGTGTGCACCGAACCCGACGGGTTCACCTGCCAGTTGAACCACTTGTCGGGCCGCTTCCAGTTCAGGGGGAGCGCCGCGGTCGCCGGGTGCACCCGGTCGCCGACCTCGACGACCGCGCGCTGCACGGCCGTCGGGCTGTTCGCGGCGGGCCGCGCCCCCACCAGGCCGGTGAACCAGTCGGAGTACGGCTCCGTGCGCGCCGCGTCCCGCACCCCGAGGAACCCGCCGCCGGCCTCCATGTACGCCTCCAGGCCCGCCTCCTGCTCGGGGTCGAGGACGTCGCCGCCGCCGGTGAGGAAGACGACCGCGTTGTAGCGGCCCAGCCGGGTGGCGTCGGTGAAGACGGCGGCGTCGTCGGTGGCGCTGGTGCGGAAGCGGCCCGCGGCAGGCCCGGTCTGCCCGATGTTCTCGATCGCGGCGATGCCCGCGTCCACCGTGGGCGACTCGGCGGTGGCCGAGGCGTGGAAGACGAGGACGTTCACCACCCCGTTGGCGCCGCCCGGCGGGGACGCCACGGACAACGTTGTCTGACCGGACGGGGGCGGTTCCGGGACGGGCTTGGCGCTGGCCGGTGCGGTACCGGCGAGCGCGGCCACGGCCAGGCTCCCGACGGCCAGGGCCGCGGCGAACCCGCGCCGGGATCTCGGACGGTGGTGCGGTGGCCTGGGGTGTGGTGCGTGCTGCATGTGCTCACCCGTCCCTCGGTAGTGACGTCGGTTCACATCGGTTGCCAGCAAACGCCGTTGAAGCTAGACGGCTTTCGGTGAACGGCCAAGGGATGCGACAGGAATCGGGCGAACTTTGTCCTGGGTGTGGATAAACGAAGGCGCGGACGGCTACGGTGTGGCCCCGCCGGAGACCGCCGGACCCCGCCCTGGTCCGCCCCGCCGCAGTCCGTCCCGCCCCGGTGGGCCCCGGCGACCGGCACCCTCGACCCGCCCCCACGACACGGGAGTTCGGCATGAGCATCGACAGGCGCAGCTTCAACCGCCGGCTCCTCGCGGGCGGCGCGGCGGTCACCGCGATCGGCGCGGCCGGCGCGACATCGTTGTCGCTCGGCCCCGCCCAGGCCGCCCAGACGCCGCCGAGGACGGCCCCGGCGGGCGGCGAGGTCCGCCATCTGACGATGTACGCGGAGAAGCTGGCGGACGGTCAGCTCGGCTACGGCTTCGAGAAGGGCGGGGCGACCGTGCCCGGGCCGCTGATCGAGCTCAACGAGGGAGACACGCTCCACATCGAGTTCCAGAACCTCACCGACACCGCGGCCAGCCTGCACGTGCACGGCGTGGACTACGACGTGGCCAGCGACGGCACCCGGATGAACCGGGGCCACGTGGAGCCGGGCGCCACCCGCACGTACACCTGGCGCACCCACGCCCCCGGCCGCCGCGCCGACGGCACCTGGCGGCCGGGCAGCGCGGGCTACTGGCACTACCACGACCACGTGGTCGGCACCGACCACGGCACCGGCGGCATCCGCAAGGGGCTCTACGGGCCGGTGGTGGTGCGGCGCAAGGGGGACGTCCTGCCGGACCGCACGTTCACGATCGTCTTCAACGACATGACGATCAACAACCGCCCGGGCCACCAGAGTCCGGACTTCCGGGCCACCGTGGGGGAGCGGGTGGAGATCGTGATGATCACGCACGGCGAGTACTACCACACCTTCCACATGCACGGTCACCGCTGGGCGGACAACCGCACGGGCCTGCTGACCGGTCCCGACGACCCGAGCAGGGTGGTGGACAACAAGATCACCGGCCCGGCCGACTCGTTCGGCTTCCAGGTCATCGCCGGGGAGCACGTGGGGGCCGGGGCGTGGATGTACCACTGCCACGTGCAGAGCCACTCCGACATGGGGATGGCGGGGCTGTTCCTGGTGGCGAAGCCGGACGGCACGATCCCGGGGTACGACCCGCACCACGCGGCGCCGAAGGCGGAGGGCGGGGGCGCGGGCGGGAGCAAGGACGGGGCCCACGCGGGGCACTAGGGCGAGGCTTGGGGTCCTCGTCGGAGCGCGTGTCGGCCCCCCGTCCCGATCAAGCCGACGCGCGCATGGCGCGGAACCGCTTGCCGACGGGGTGCGGGGCGGCTCATGCTGGGGGCGCGACAAGGGCGCGGGGAGCGACGGAAAACGCCGCGAGGGGCGGGGTTGATGGGACGTTGATCCGGTGTTTATCGCGACGGTGCAGCGTGTTCCGCATGGCGATCAACACGATGTACGCAAACGCCGGAACGCTGACCGGCACCCCCACCCAGCCGCCGGCCGCCCCGGCGGACGGTGAACTGTCCTGGCAGGAGGACGCGTTGTGCGCCCAGGCGGGCCCGGAGTTCTTCTTCCCGGCCCCCGGCTCCTCGACGCGCGAGGCGAAGATGCTCTGCAACGCCTGCGAGGGGCGGGTGGCCTGCCTGGAGTACGCGATGGCGCACGACGAGCGGTTCGGCGTCTGGGGCGGACTCTCCGAGAAGGAGCGGGAGAGCCTGCGGCGGGGCAACCGGGCCTGACCCGAGGGGAGTCGAGTTGGCGAACGGACGGCAGGGGCGCGGACCGGCAGGCGGAGGGCGGCGCGGCACCGCACGCACCACGAGCGGTCCCGGCTTCGACTACGTCATCGTCGGCGCGGGATCGGCGGGCTGCGTGCTGGCCGCGCGGCTCAGCGAGGACCCGGCGGTGCGGGTGGCCCTGGTGGAGTCCGGCGGACGCGACCCGAGGCCGGGGAGCCGGATACCGGCGGCGTTCCCCCGGCTGTTCAGGACCCGCCACGACTGGGACTTCGCCACGACGGCGCAACCAGCCCTGGACGGACGCCCGCTGTACTGGCCGCGCGGGCACATGCTGGGCGGCTGCTCGTCGATGAACGCGATGATGTGGCTGCGCGGGCACCGCGACGACTACGACGCGTGGGGCGCCCTGGCGGGCGGGGAGTGGGGGTACGAGGCGCTGCTGCCGTACTTCCGCAGGGCGGAGGAGGCCCTGGAGCCGCGGGCCGCCACCCGCGAACCGAACCCGGCGACGCGCGCGTTCCTGGACGCCTGCCGCGAGGCGGGGATCGGCGAGGCCGAGCCGAACGGCCCCGACCACAGCGGGGCCGCGTTCGCCCCGGTCAACCAGCGCGACGGCAGGCGCTGGAGCGTGGTCGACGCCTACCTCCGCCCGGCGCTGCGGCGGCCGAACCTGACGCTGGTCACCGGGGTACGGGTGCGGGGCGTCGCGTTCGAGGGGACCCGCGCGACCGGCGTCCTGGCGGACCGGGGGCTCCTGCGGGCCCGCCGCGAGGTGCTGCTCTGCGCGGGGGCGATCGGTACGCCGCACCTGCTGATGCACTCGGGGATCGGCGACCCGGAGGTGCTGCGGGCGGCGCGGGTGCCGGTGCGGGTGGAGGCGCCGGGGGTGGGGCGCGGGCTGCGCGACCACCTGTCGTACGCGGTGACGGTGCGCTGCCCCAGGCCCGTGACGCTGACGGGCGCGGACACGGTGGTGAACCTGGCGCGCGCGGTGGCGGCCGGGCGGGGGCCGCTGACGTCGAACGTGGGGGAGGCGGTGGCGTTCGTGCGCAGCTCGCCCGGACTGGCCGCGCCGGACCTGGAGCTGGTGTTCGCGCCGGTGCCGTTCGTGAACCACGGCCTGGAGCCGCCGGCGGAGCACGGGATCACGGTGGGGGCGGTGCTGCTGCAGCCGGAGAGCGAGGGCCGGATCACCATCGAGAACGCCAACCCGCTGGACCGGCCGCGGATCGACCCGGCGTACCTGAGCGCCCCGGCGGACCTGCCGCGCCTGCTGGCGGGCGTGCGCCGGGCGGAGGCCCTGCTCGCGACGGACGCGCTGGCGCCGTACGTCTCCGGCCCGCTGGCCCCGTACCCCGGTCCCGGCCTGACCGACGAGGCGCTGGCGGAGGCGGTCCGGGGGAGCGCCGAGACCCTCTACCACCCGGTGGGGACGTGCGCGATGGGCCTGGCGGAGGGGGCCCCGGTGGACCCGTCGCTGCGGGTGCGCGGCACGGAGGGGCTGCGGGTGGTGGACGCCTCGGTCCTCCCGGCCCAGACCCGCGGCCACACACAGGCGGCGGTGGTGGCGGTGGCGGAGCGGGGGGTGGGGGTGGTGCGGGGGGACCGGAGCCTGGGGGCCTCGGTGCGGGGCCGCTAGAACCAGAGGCTCACGTACCGCCCGCCCCGTGCGAGACCGGCTCGTTCGGCTTCGGGGGCGGGGTGAGGGCCTCGCGGCGGGCGGGGGCGGTTTCGGTGCGGGGCCTCACAGCTGTCGGGCCCGGCCCCGGTGCTGGATCCCGGCCCGTTCCGCGCGGGCGTCCTCCTCGGTCGTCCCCGGGGGCACGTGGTCGCCGAGGTCCTGGGGGACCACGCGCACCGGGTAGTGGCCGCCGACCGGGGAGACGACGCCGCCGAAGCGCGGGTCACCGGCGAACCAGATGGTGTCGGGCCGAGGGTTCCGCTTGTGCTCGAGCTCCACCGGGTGGGGCGTCAGGCGCAGCACGGGTGCGTACGCGTCGTCGAAGCGGATCGCGATCGTCACCGGTCCGGTCGACGGGTGCGGAGGATAGGAGCACGCGTACGCGCGCCAGGGGTACGCCCGCAGGACCGCTTCGATGCGGCGCGCCTGCCGCAGCGTCGCGGCGGTCGCCCCCACGAGGGTGGGGGCCAGGAGCAGGTAGACCACCGTGAGACCCGGCGACCAGCGCACCACGTGCAGATAGGCGCCTCCCACGGCGATGGCGACGGTGAGCGCGCACCACGCCCTGCGGCGACGGACCAGGACGACGTGTCCGCGCGCCGTCGGCCGGTGGTCGAAGGCGGCCTTGAGCGCGGGGAGCGGCAGCGCACCGCCGGGGGCACTCATCCGAGCGCCTCCAGGATGCGGGAGGAGCGCGTCGCGCCCGTCCGCCCGGGCCGCGTGTCCGCCGGGCCCGGCTCCGGATCGGTGAAGGAGATCGTGCAGGCAATGGCCTCCAGGATGTCGGTGTACGCCTCCGAGTGCCGCACGGAGGTGCTCGTCAGGTCCAGCACCGCCGCATGGGGCCCGGACGGGTACGGCACCACCGCGCGCGCCTGGAACAGGGGCGCGGGCTCCCGCGCGGCTCCCGCCCGCCCCGGCACGTCGCCCGGCGGTGGCGCGGGCCGTCCCGACACCAGGGCGCAGGCCGTGCCGTCCGGCAGGTCGAACAGCCGCCGGTCGCTCTCTGACCACATCGGGCACCGCGCGATGTCCAGCGCCGCGCGGGCCGCCGTCGCGCGCCCCGTGGGCGCCGAGCCGCCGACCACCGTCAGGGAGAGCAGGGACGTGCTGACGCCGTCCGCCTGGTCGGGGTGCCAGCCCAGTGCGGCGTACGCGGCACCCGCCTCGCGGAGGGCGGCGAGCAGGCCCAGGAGCGCCTCGCCCTCGCGCCGTACGCGCTCGGTGGACGCGGGGTCGTCGGGCAGCACCCCGGCCAGCTCGTCGAGCACGTCCCCGAGCGCCTCGCGGGACACGGCCGCCAGGTCGTGGAAGCCCGGCGGCGTACGGAACCAGAGCGGTGGTGCCGGAGGAGGACCGGTGAGGGGCATGTGCGGCCTTACTGAAGTGGGTCAGCGGGAGAGCGAGGTCCAGGCGTGGGCGGCCTTCGCCGCCGTGCCGGGCGCGTCGTCGGTGAGGGTCCTGGCTCCGTCGACGACGGTCGCCGTGCCGCTGAACGCCTCGTCCTCGTCCAGGGGCGTGTAGTGGCTGACGGCGGTCGCCGCTCCGGTAGCGGGGACCGCGACGTTCGCCACCGTCCTGACCGTCGGCGACGCCCTCCTCAGCGCCCACTCGCTGAGCGGGTTCTCCACCGTCCTCAGCTCGCTCATGGCGGTGTGCGCGCCGCCGGCGAACTCACCGGCCAGGGAACGGAGGCCGGTCAGCGATCCGGCCTCGCCCGCCGCCGCGGCCACCCGGGCCGCCGCGGTCGCGGACCTGGCCCCGTGCCCCAGGACGGCCACGCCGGGAACCGAGCCCAGGGCGTCCCCCGTCACCGTGACCGCGTTGTCCCAGAACTCGGCGTCGCACTTCCCCCGGGTCAGCCCGTCCTTCAGGGAGGCCCGCACCTTGGGGTCGGCCAGGTGCACCGCGAGGGCGCCCGTGCTCGCCCCCGCGGCGACGAAGAGCAGGGCGACGCCGACCGGCGGGAAGAGCGCGCCGACCGTCACGGCGAGGAGCCCGGAGACGGCCGACACGTCGGAGAGCAGGTCCCCCAGATTCTCATCCACCCACCCCAACCCCCTCTCCAGCCACCCCACCTCCCCCCGCAGCCCCTTCCCCACCTCCCCCTCCAGGCACTTCGCCACCGCCGACGCCCCCGCCCGGTGCGTCTCCTCCAGTTCGCGGGCCGCGACCAGGACCGACGCCAGCGCCGCCCGCGCACGCGTCAGCGCCGCACCCGCCGCCTCCAGGTCCTCACCCGTCGTGCGGGCCCGTTCGTAGGCCCCCTCCGCCGCCCGCAGCGCCGTCGTGTCGCGGGCCGCCCGGGCGTCGTAGCGGCGCGCCGTCTCCCGGTAGCCCACCAGGTCGTCGTGCCAGCGGGTCAGGCCGCCCGCCGCCTTCGCCAGTGAACGGCGCGCCCGCCCCAGCTGCCCCGGCAGTTCCCCGTCCAGCGCCTCCCGGAACGCGCCCGCCGCCTCGCCCCGCCAGCCCCCGCTCTCCGCGAGCAGCCGCGTCACCAGGTCGTGCGCCGTGCCCAGCGCCTTCGCCGACGCGCCCAACTTCCCGGCGAGCGCCGCGATCTCCGTCGGGCTGCCCGGCGCCGGGTCCCAGCCCAGGTGCTCGTACGCCGTCATCGCGGGCCGCCCGCCGCGCCCGCGTCCAGCCCCCGGAACGCCTCCTCGATCGCCCGGTCGAGCCCCGCGAACCCCTCCGCGCTCGCCCTGACCCCGTCCTGCACCGCGCCGATCCGGGTGCCCAACTCCTCGGCCCCGCGCGCCCAGTGGCGCTGGAAGCCGTCGCACGCCTCGTCCAGTTCGCGGGTGCCGAGCGCGTCGGCGCGCGCGTGCTCCAGGGCCCGCCTCGCCTCCGCCAGTGACGTCAGCGACTGGTCCAGCGCGTGCGAGAAGCGGGCCAACTGCCCGGTGTCCACCCGGAGATCACGGTCCATGGCGGCACCTTGGCAGATCCGGGCCGGTGCCCCGAAATGCCCGTCACCCGCACGAGTGGCGCGTACGCACGGCAGCGGGCCGGGGCGGCCTTCCAAGAGGCCGCCCCGGCCCGCGATCCCCCGTCGGCGTGCGCTACTTGCCGCGCGCCGCCATCCGCGCCTTGCGCGCCGCCAGCTTCTCGTCGAACTTGCTCGCCTCGCTGTCCAGTCCGCCCATGTACAGGCCCAGCTCCTCCTGCGCCTTGCGGCCCTCGGGGCCGAGGCCGTCGATCTCCATCACCTTCAGGAACCGCAGCACCGGCTGCAGCACGTCGTCGTGGTGGATGCGCAGGTTGTAGATCTCGCCGATCGCCATCTGCGCCGCCGCCCGCTCGAAGCCCGGCATCCCGTGGCCCGGCATGCGGAAGCCGACGACCACGTCCCGTACCGAGCACATCGTCTCGTCCGGGGCGAGCTCGAAGGCCGCGCCCAGGAGGTTGCGGTAGAAGACCATGTGCAGGTTCTCGTCCGTCGCGATGCGCGACAGCATCCGGTCGCAGGCCGGGTCGCCGGACTGGTGTCCGGTGTTGCGGTGCGAGATGCGGGTGGCGAGCTCCTGGAAGGCGACGTACGCCACCGAGTGCAGCATCGAGTGCCGGTTGTCCGACTCGAAGCCCTCGCTCATGTGCGCCATCCGGAACTGCTCCAGCTTGTCCGGGTCCACCGCGCGCGACGCCAGCAGGTAGTCGCGCATCACGATGCCGTGCCGGCCCTCCTCGGCGGTCCAGCGGTGCACCCAGGTGCCCCACGCGCCGTCGCGGCCGAAGAGGCTGGCGATCTCGTGGTGGTAGCTGGGGAGGTTGTCCTCGGTCAGCAGGTTGACGACCAGCGCGATCTTGCCGATGTCCGTGACCTTGGACTGCCGGGGCTCCCAGGCCTCGCCGTCGTCGAACTGGCCGGGGAAGTTGCGCGCGTCGGACCAGGGCACGTACTCGTGCGGCATCCAGTCCTTGGCGACCTTGAGGTGGCGGTTGAGCTCCTTCTCCACCACCTCCTCCAGCGCGTACAGCAGCTTGGCGTCGGTCCACGCGGCCGAGCTGCCGAGGTGGGGAGAGGTGAGCGTCACGGGGGCTCCTGGGGACGGAGGGAAAGCGGGGCAGGAAGTGGAAACCTACGGTCTCGTAACCTACGGCTTCGTAGCCTACGTAGGCGTAGGTTAAAGATGAGATAAGCACGACGCCAGTCCTGGTCGGCTCCGGCCACCCGGGCCGCCTCCGGTGTCCGGTTACGTTCCGTTATGCATGCAACTCCCGCGGCCGGACGGAGATGCAGGTCACGCACCCCCGGCCGTCCCCGCCCCACTGATGTCGACTACAACGGGTTCGCGCCCGGGGTCCCGGAGCGGTTCCGCGCTCTCGGGCGCACGGGCGGCCACGAGGAGCTTTCAGCCGCCCGGGAGCACGCCGTGCGCCCCCGCCCATCCTGTGCGGCGCCCGGGCCCCGCGTAAAGCCCCCGGTCGGCCATCGGCTCCCGGTCACGCCCTCCCGTCACGCCTCCGGTCACGTCTTCTGCGCGGGAGCCGGAGCCGGAGCCGTCCCCGGGTCAGGCCAGGCCCAGGTCGCGCCGCAGGTGCTCCGCCGTGTGCGAGCCCCGGTGCGCCAGCAGGTCCGCCGGGGTGCCCTCGAAGACCAGCTCGCCGCCGTGCTTGCCGCCCTCCGGGCCCAGGTCCACCACCCAGTCCGCGCGCTTGACCACGTCCATGTCGTGTTCGACGCAGATCACCGTGTTGCCCGCGTCCACCAGCCGGTCCAGGAGCGAGACCAGGGTGTCCACGTCGGCCATGTGCAGTCCGGTGGTCGGCTCGTCCAGCACGTACACGCTTCCCGTGCGGTGCAGCTGCGTCGCCAGTTTGACGCGCTGGCGCTCGCCGCCCGAGAGGGAGCTGAGCGGCTGCCCCAGCGCGAGGTAGCCGAGGCCCACCTCCACCAGGGTGCGCAGCTTCCCGACGAGCTTGCGGTCACCGGTGAACTCCTCGGCCCAGACGAGCGCCTGATCGGCCGTCATGTCCAGTACGTCGACGATCGACCGGCCGTGCACCCGGTGACGCAGTACCTCGTCCTGGAACCTCCGCCCCTCGCACACCGGGCACGTGGTGGTCACCGGGTCCATGAACGCCAGGTCCGTGTGGATCACCCCGCGCCCCGCGCACTGGCCGCACGCGCCGGAGGAGTTGAAGCTGAACAGCCCGGCCGGGACGCCGTTCTCCCGGGCGAACAGGGTCCGTACGATGTCCATGACCCCCAGGTAGGAGGCCGGGGTCGACCGGGACGACGCGGTGATCGCGGACTGGTCGATGACCACCGCCTCCGGGTGGCGGGCCGTGAACACCTCGGACACCAGCGTCGACTTGCCCGAACCCGCCACCCCCGTCACCGCCGTGAGGACCCCGGTGGGGAACGCCACGTCCAGGTTCTTCAGGTTGTGCAGGTCCGCGTTCTTCAGGGGGAGTCGGCCGGTCGGCGCCCGGAAGCGCGTCTTCATCGCGGTGCGGTGGCGCAGACAGCGCCCGGTGAGCGTGTCGGCGTCGCGCAGTCCCGCGTACGGCCCCTCGTACACGACCTCACCGCCCCCGGTGCCCGCGTGCGGGCCCATGTCGACGACGTGGTCGGCGACGGCCATCACGTCCGGGTCGTGCTCCACGACCAGCACCGTGTTGCCCCGGTCGCGCAGCCGCACCAGCAGGTCGTTCAGCCGCCCCACGTCGCGGGGGTGCAGCCCGACGCTCGGCTCGTCGAACACGTACGTCAGTCCGGTGAGCGAACTCCCCAGGTGACGCACCATCTTGAGCCGCTGGCCCTCGCCGCCGGAGAGCGTCGAGGTCTCCCGGTCCAGGGACAGGTAGCCGAGCCCGATACCGACCAGCCGCTCAAGGCGCTCGCGCGCGGCGTCCGCGACCGGCGCGGCCACCGGGTCGTCGATCCGGCGCACCACCTCCACCAGGTCGGCGACCTCCATCCGGCCGTAGTCGGCGATGCCCAGGCCGTCGATCCGGGAGGCCAGCGCCGCCGGGTTGAGCCGGGCCCCGCCGCAGGCCGTACAGAGCCCCTGCGCGGTCACGCGCGCCACGGTCTCCTTGTACGCGTCGGAGAGTCCGGCCGTGTCGCGCTTGAGGTAGAGCCGCTCGAACCGGTCCACCAGGCCCTCGAACTCCACTTCCGCGGAGCCCGACTTCATCTCCAGGCGCACCCGCACGGGCGCCTCCCCGGTGCCGTGCAGCAGCGTCCGACGCTCGGCGTCCGTGTACGCGGCCAGCGGCTTGGCGCTGTCGAAGAGCCCCGAGTGCGCGTACAGCTTCCACTGCCAGCTGCCCACCGAGGTGCCCGGGAGCAGCAGCGCGCCCTCGTCGAGCGACTTCGACCAGTCGACCGCGCGGTCCAGGTCGAGCCGCACGGTCCGCCCGATGCCGTCGCAGGCGCGGCACATGCCCGAGGGGTCGTTGAAGGAGTACGCGGTGGCGGGGCCCGCGCTGGGGGTGCCGTGGCGGGAGAACAGCACGCGGAGGACGGAGTGGATGTCGGTCGCCGTCCCCACGGTGGAGCGCACGTTGCCGCCGAGCGGGCGCTGGTCGACGACGATCGCCACGGACAGGTCGTCGATCCCGTCGGCCTGCGGGCGCTCGTACTTGGGCAGCCGGTTGCGGATGAACCAGCTGAAGGTCTCGTTGAGCTGGCGCTGCGACTCCACCGCGACCGTGTCGAAGACGACCGAGGACTTGCCGGACCCGGAGACCCCGGTGAAGACGGTGATGCGCTCCTTGGGGAGGGTGAGGGAGACGTCCCGGAGGTTGTTCTCGCGTGCGCCGGCGATGACGATGTTCTGGTTCATGCCCTCGACGCTAGGCGGGATACCCGACACCTTCTGTCCGGTTTTACGGGCGGTGGCGGCAGCCGGAGCGGGGTGGGTCGGGGCGGGGCGGTACGGCGCCGGGCCCGTCAGCGTTCCAGGTCCCGGGCGAGGGCGTGGACCAGGTCGCGGGAGGCGGGCTCCGGCAGCGACAGGGCCCGCAGCCGGTCGAGCAGCCCGTGGTAGCCCAGCAGCTCCGGCGCGGCGTCGAGGAGCGTCGAGCCGTGCGAGGAGTCGAGCTGGACGGTGTCGAGCTGGGGAAGCGCGGCACGGGCGTACGTGAACGCCTGCCCGGCGCCGGGGAAGCCGGCCGCGTCGAACGGGATCACGCGCAGGGTGACCGCCGGGCCCGCGGAGCGCTCCAGCAGGTGCTCCAGCTGGGCCCGGGCCACCTTCGGCCCGCCGAACCGCATGCGCAGCGCGGCCTCGTGCACCACGGCCTCGTACGGGGTCGGCCGCTGCCGGTCCAGCACCTCCTGGCGGCGCAGCCGCAGCGCCAGCCGGGCCTCCAGGCCGGGCCCCTCCAGCGGCGGCGCGGCGGTGTCGAGGACGGCGCGGGCGTGCTCCTCGGTCTGCAGCAGGCAGGGGACGTGCGCGGTGGCCGCGGTGCGTAACTCCGCCGCGTGGTGCTCCAGTTCGGCGACGTCCAGGAGGGGAGCGGGCAGCAGTCCGCGGTGCTCCTCCCACCAGCCCTTGTCCCGCTCCCGGGCCATCGCGGCGAGCTGGTCGACCAGCTCGGCGTCCCGGCAGCCGTAGTTGAGGGCCAGGGTGCGGACCCGCTCGTCGCTGATGCCGAACCGGCCCGACTCGATGTTGGGGATGCGGGTGCGGTCCACGCCCAGCAGGGCGGCGGCGCACTGCACCGACATCCCCGACTGCTCGCGCAGCTTGCGCAGTTCACCGCCGAGCCGCTGCTGGCGGGCCGTCGGGGCACTCCTCGGCGGCATGCGGGTCCTCCCCCCTGAGGTCGGCGCGGGTGCCGACGGTGTGGCCGGAGCGACGGCCGGCGGGAGCGCTGGCCCCCGCCGGATCGCTACGTTCGGTAGCGCCAGTCTCACACGGCGCGACCGTCGCCGTCCGCCCGATCGCCATGAACCCGCGACCGGCCCCCGCCCTCCGGACGGACGGCGCTGCTTTCGCGGCACGCCCTACCCCCGCGCCAGCGCCTCGCGCACCTCCTCCGCGCTGGTCGTGCGCAGCCCGCCGTCGAGAAGCAGCCAGCGCGTGATGCCCAGGGACTCCAGGAACGGCACGTCGTGGCTCGCCACGACCAGTGCCCCCTCGTACGCCTCCAGCGCCGCCGTGAGCTTGCGCACGCTCGCCAGGTCCAGGTTGTTCGTCGGCTCGTCCAGCATCAGCAGCTGCGGCGCGGGCTCGGCCAGCAGCAGCGCCGCCAGCGAGGCCCGGAAGCGCTCGCCGCCCGACAGGGTCCCGGCGGGCTGGTCGGCCCGCGCCCCCTTGAACAGGAACCGTGCCAGCCGCGCCCGGACCTGGTTGTTCGTCGCGTCCGGCGCGTACCGGGCGACGTTGTCCGCGACCGACAGGGCGTCGTCGAGCACGTCGAGCCGCTGCGGCAGGAAGCGCGAGGGCACCAGTGTCTCCGACTCGCCCGCCACCGGCTCCAGTTCACCGGCGAGCGTGCGCAGCAGGGTCGTCTTCCCGGCCCCGTTGCGCCCCACCAGCGCGATCCGCTCCGGGCCCCGGATCTCCAGATCGCCCAACGCGCCTGCTCCGTGGGCCAGTTCGAGCGCGCGCAGGCGCAGCACCTCGCGGCCCGGGTGGACCGTGGTGCGCGGCAGCTCGATGCGGATCTCCTCGTCGTCCCGCACCGCTTCCACCGCCTCGTCGAGCCGCTCGCGCGCCTCGGACAGCTTCTCGGTGTGCATGGTGCGGTGCTTGCCCGCCGAGACCTGGGCGGCCCGCTTGCGCGCCCCCATCACGATCTTGGGTTCGCGCTTGGACTCGTACATCTTCTGCCCGTACCGCTTGCGGCGGGCCAACTTCACCTGGGCGTCCGCCAGTTCGCGCTTCTGGCGCTGTACGTCGGCCTCGGCGACCCGCACCATGCGCTCGGCCGCCTCCTGCTCCACGGCCAGGGCCTCCTGGTACGCGGAGAAGTTCCCGCCGTACCAGGCGACCCCGCCGTCGCGCAGGTCGGCGATCTGGTCGACGCGCTCCAGGAGTTCGCGGTCGTGGCTGACCACCACCAGGACGCCCTGCCAGGCGTCCACCGCGTCGTACAGCCTGCGCCGGCCGTGCAGGTCCAGGTTGTTGGTCGGCTCGTCGAGCAGCAGGACGCCCGGGCGGGCCAGCAGCAGCGCGGCGAGCTTCAGGAGCACGCCCTCGCCGCCGGAGACCTGGCCGATCGTGCGGTCCAGGTCCACCGCGCCGAGGCCGAGCTGGTCCAGGGCCGCCCTGGCCCGCTCCTCGACGTCCCAGTCGTCGCCGACCGCCGCGAAGTGCTCCTCGCCGACGTCGCCCGCCTCGATGGCGTGCAGCGCGGCGCGGGTGTCCGCGATGCCGAGGACCTCGTCGACCCGCAGACCGGTGTCCAGGACCAGGTTCTGCGGCAGCCGGGCCACGTCACCGACCGTGCGGACGGAGCCGGCGGAAGGGGTCAGCTCACCGGAGACCAGCCGCAGCAGGGTCGACTTGCCCGAGCCGTTGAGACCGATCAGCCCGGTGCGGCCGGGGCCGACCGCCAGGTCGAAGTCGTCGAAGACCCCGGTACCGTCCGGCCAGGCGAAGCTCAGCGAGGTGAGGGTGATGTGTGCGGAGGTCTGTGACATGGATGTCTCCCGTCGGCGTCGAAGAAGCACAGGCAACGGAGTGAGACACCGGTCCACCGGGGGCCAGGGGACGGCTCGGACATGAGGTCACACCCGTACGCCGCAGAGCGATGGCTCCGCGCGACACGGTGTCTCGGGACCTCAGACGAGCAACGTCCTGCTCCATTCGACGACTACAGGGACGTCAGCGACGGTACGCCCGCCCGTCGGGTGGGGGCAATCGAATTACGCGCCGTTCCCCGGCGCCGTTCCCCCAGGCCCGGCACGGGCGCGTGGGGGAGCGGCGCGCCTCGGCGGGCGCGAAGCCTCAGCAGGCGTCGCGCAGCAGCTGCCGCAGGTCCTGGTCGAGGTCCAGGTAGCGGTGCTCCAGGCCGGCCGGCACCAGGTGCCGCGAGCGCTTGAGGAACCGGCGGACGTCGGAGGTGCGCACGTGGACCATCGCCACGCCCTCGGGCGCGTGGAACTCCAGGACGGTGCGCTCGTAGCCGTACGGGCGCACCCGCACGTCCCCGCGGCCCGACGGCGCGTCCACGCCCTCCTCCAGCAGCTCGCGGGAGAAGGCCCAGGACACTTCGATGCCCTCCAGGGTCGCCTGGGGAGGGAAGGCCATGCGCACGGCGAAGGGATCGTCGCGGTCGTAGCGCAGGGTCGCCGGAACGCTCTCCGCCCGGGGGGCGGACGCGACAAGTCGGGCCTGGACGGCCTGCTCGATGACGTGGGACAAGGCATGCTCCTCGCACGCGGCTGCTGCTGACGTCTCCCTGACAAAGAGGAGGACGACGATTCGGGGCCGCGCGTGCATCGGGGCCATGCGTGAGCTGTGTCACCGCACAGGGGTACGGGACAGGAGTACGGGACGCCAGGGGGCCGCCGTGCGGCTCGGCGTCACCCCGCCCCGCACGCCCCCGCGTGATCGCAGAACGGCTGGTTCCCGCTGGCCCCGCAGCCGCAGAGCACCGCGCGCACCTCGCGACGCACCCCCTCGCCGGTCTCCACGGACAGGTCGCCGCGGACCGTGAGGGCCCCCGCCGCGTCCCGGGCGACCGTGGTCGGCACCGCCGGGTCCTCGCCCTTTCCTCCCTCGCCGTCCGCCAGCCGGTAGCGCAGGGCCCCCGAAGGGCAGCGCCGCACCACGTCGGCGACCAGGTCGGCGGGCGCCCCGTCCGGCTGGATCCACGGGCGCTTGGCCAGGTCGAAGACCTGCGGCAGTCCGCCGACGCACTCGGCGGCGTGCAGACAGCGGCGGGCCTCGAAGGTCACGGAGACCAGACGGCCTGCGTACTCCCTGACCGGGGGCTTCTCGGGCTGCTCGGGCATGGCCCCAGCGTAGGAAGGGCCGGCGCCCGCCGCACCCGGGGCGCCCGCCGCACCCGGACGGCCCCGGCATCCCGGACGGGGCACTCTGGACGGGCCCGGGGCCGTGGGCTAGCTTCCAGCGCCATGAGGGCCAAGGGGATCACGAGACGGACGTTGTCGGCGGGACTGGCGGGGGCGGCGCTCGCGGCCGCCGTGCTGACCGCACCGGCGCAGGCGGCGCAGCCCGCGGACCGGGGCGGCCACGGGGCGCCCGGGTGGCGGCTGAAGGACACCGGGACGGACGCGCGCTTCCGCGGCCTGGCCGCGGTGAGCCGGTCCACCGCCTGGGTGGCCGGGTCCAGGGGCACGGTGCTGCGCACCACCGACGGCGGGCGCGGCTGGCGGAACGTCTCCCCGCCCGGGGCGTCGGACCTGGAGTTCCGCGACGTCGAGGCGTTCGACGCGCGCCGGGCCGTGGTGCTCGCCATCGGAGAGGGCGAGGCGTCCCGGATCTACCGCACCGAGGACGGCGGCGCGAGCTGGACGGAGTCCTTCCGCAACCCCGACCCGAAGGCGTTCTACGACTGCGTCACCTTCTTCGACAGCCGGCACGGACTCGCCATGAGCGACCCGGTCGACGGCAAGTACCGCATCCTCTCCACCGGCGACGGCGGACGCAGCTGGCGGGTGCTGCCCAGCGCGGGGATGCCCGCCGCGCAGCCCGGCGAGGCCGGTTTCGCCGCGAGCGGCCAGTGCCTGGTCAGCTCCGGGCCCCGGGACGTCTGGCTGGCCACCGGGGGCGGCGCCACCGCGCGCGTGCTGCACTCCGCGGACCGGGGCCTGACCTGGCGGGCCGCCGAGTCGACGATCCCGGCGGGCGACCCGGCCCGGGGCGTCTTCGGGCTGGCCTTCCGCGGCGGCGCCGGGCTCGCGGTCGGCGGCGACTACCGCGCCGGGGAGCCGTCACCGCGCGCGGCGGCGGTCACCCGGGACGGCGGCCGGAGCTGGCGGCAGTCCGCCACGCCCCCGCCCGCCTACCGCTCCGGCGTGGCCTGGCTGCCGTACGGCCGCTCGGCGGCGCTTGCGGTCGGCCCCACGGGGACCGACCTGACCACGGACGGCGGGCGCACCTGGCGCACCGTCGACACCGGTTCGTACGACACCGTCGACTGCACGCCCGACCTCGGCTGCTGGGCCGCCGGGGAGAAGGGCCGGGTGGCGCGCCTGGAGCGCTGAGCGGCGGACCCGTCAGGAGGGCAGCTGCTGGCGGTAGGGGGCCAGCTCGGGCGCCGTCTTGGTGGCGATGAACTCCGTGATCCGGTACGCGCACACGCCGCCCAGGGTGAAGGGGTCGGCCGCCGCGATCTCCTCGATCCGCGCGCGGTCGTCCCCGGCGGCCAGGATCACGCCGCCGTCGCGCGGGTTCTTGCGGCCGGAGGCGATGAACACGCCCGCGGCGTACTGCTCGTCCAGCCAGGCGACGTGGGCGTCGAGCAGCTCGTCGACCCGCTCGACCGGGGCGGTGTAGGTCAATTCCAGTACGAACATGATCGCCACACTAGCGCGGGGGTCCGACAACGCCTCCGCCCCGGGCGCCGGGACGGCCGGTGCGGGAGGAGGCGGGAGGGATCGGGAGCGGGGCGGCCGGGGGCCCGCGAACGCCCGTACGGTGCCTGCCCGTAGGCTCCCGGGACCATGAGCACCCTCATCGAAGTGCCCGCGGGCTGGCCCGCCACCGAGGCCGCCGCGCTGGCCGTCCAGGACGAGCTGCGCGACCGCGTGGTCCGCGACGAGACCGGCCCCGAGCCGGGCACCGGGCTGGTCACCGGGGTCGACGTGGCGTACGACGACGAGCGCGACCTCGTCGCGGCCGCCGCCGTGGTGCTCGACGCCCGCACCCTGGACGTGGTCGAGGAGGCCACCGCGATCGGCCGGGTCTCCTTCCCGTACGTGCCCGGTCTGCTGGCCTTCCGCGAGGTCCCCACCGTGATGGCGGCCCTGGCGTCCCTGCGCCGGGGCCCCGGCCTCGTCGTCTGCGACGGCTACGGGCGCGCGCACCCGCGCCGGTTCGGCCTCGCCAGCCACCTGGGCGTGCTCACCGGCCTGCCGGTCATCGGGGTGGCGAAGAACCCGTTCACCTTCTCGTACGCGGAACCGGGCGCCGCGCGCGGCGAGTCCGCGCCGCTGGTCGCCGACGACGGCGAGGAGGTCGGACGGGCGCTGCGCACCCAGGACGGCGTCAAGCCGGTCTTCGTCTCCGCCGGGCACCGCGTCTCGCTGGACAACGCGTGCGCGCACGCGTTGCTGCTCAGCCCGCGCTACCGGATCCCCGAGACCACCCGCCGCGCCGACTCGCTGTGCCGCCGCGCGCTGGCCGGGGCCGTGGCGGACGGCGGCTGATCCGTCCCGGCACCCGGCCAGGGCGGGCTGCGGAGGTCCCGTCCCGGCACCCGGCGTCAGCGCGCGTCGGCCACCCGGAAGCGGATGCCGGCCGCGCTCAGCCGGTCCACCAGCGCCCCGCCCATCGCGACCGCGGTGGTCACCTGGCCCGAGGTGGGCGGCAGGTCGTCGAAGGCCAGGGACAGGGCGCTCTCGGCGAGCATCTTCGCCGTCTCGTCGTACCCCGGGTCGCCGCCCGACACCTCGGTGAGGACGCGGCGCCCGCCGCCCTCGCCGACGAAGCGCACCGAGAACCAGCTGCGGGCCCGGCGCTCCTGGTCCGGCCCCCGGCCCGGCTCGTAGCGGCCGATGAGCCACCTGCGCGCCGCCGGGACCTGGGCGAGGGCCAGGCCCGCGCCCACCGCGGCCACCCCGCCCAGCGCCACCGGCAGCGTCTTGACGGCCGCGTAGTGGCGGTAGCGGAAGTCCGGGCCGTAGCGGTCCAGGGCCGCCGCCGAGCGGGCCACCACCTGCGGGTCGAGCGTCGGCAGCGGCAGCGCCCAGGCTCCCGCCTGCGGGCTGAACCGGGGCCCGGCGAAGGGCGCGCGGGCCCGGCGGCCCACCAGCCTCGGCTCGTGCAGCCGGCGCTCCCGGGCGGCCCGCAGCATCTGCGGGCCGCGGCCCATCGCGGTGAGCGCGGAGGCGAAGGTCCCGGCGGAGAACATGGCGCTGGAGCGCACGTAGCCGTCGACGCGCAGCGGCACGTCCCGGGGCAGCCGCTGGACCGTGTACCAGACGCCCAGGTCGTGCGGGACGGAGTCGAAGCCGCAGGCGTGCACCAGGCGGGCCCCGGTCTCCCGGGCCCGGGCGTCGTGCAGGACGTACGTCCGGTCCACGAACTCCGGCTCCCCGGTGAGGTCCAGGTAGTCCGTGCCGGCCTCGGCGCAGGCGGCGACCAGGGCCTCGCCGTACAGCACGTAGGGCCCGACCGTGCTGGCCAGGACCCGGGTGGAGGCGGCCAGTTCGCGCAGGGCGGCGGCGTCGCCCGCGTCGGCGCGCAGCAGCGGGACGTCCGCGGCGGACGGGAAGGCCCCGGAGACGCGCTCGCGCACCCGCTCCAGCTTGTCCGGGTCGCGCCCGGCCAGGGCCCAGCGGCAGCCCTCGGGCGCGTGCTCGGCGAGGTAGCGCGCGGTCAGCTCGCCCGCGAAGCCGGTGGCTCCGAAGAGCACGATGTCGTAGGCGCGCTCGGCGCCGTCCCGCCTGTCCATCCAGACCTCCGCCGGTGCACCGTGACGTGTCGGGGGCGGAGCCTAGCGCGCGCCGCGCACCCCCGTCGGAGCGGGGCGGCGATCACACGCCAGGGGCTTGTGCGGAGTGGAACGCGTTCTTAGCATCACTGATGTTACATCAGTTGTGTCACAGTGCTGGGGGCTTGATGACAGCGACAGGGAACGGCCCGCTGGACGGGGTGCGCGTGGTCGAGCTCGCGGGCATCGGGCCCGGCCCGTTCGCCGCGATGCTCCTGGCCGACCTGGGCGCCGACGTGGTGCGCGTGGACCGGCCGGGCGGCTCCGGCCTGGGCATCAAGGCGGAGTTCGACCTCACCAACCGCAACAAGCGCTCCGTCCTGGTCGACCTCAAGTCCGGCGGGGGCCCGGCGGCCGTCCTGGACCTGGTGGAGCGGGCGGACGTGCTGATCGAGGGCTACCGGCCGGGCGTCGCCGAGCGCCTCGGGGTCGGCCCGGACGCCTGCCTGGCCCGCAACCCCCGCCTGGTGTACGGGCGGATGACGGGCTGGGGCCAGGAAGGACCGCTGGCCCAGCGGGCCGGGCACGACATCGCGTACATCGCCGTCACCGGCGCCCTCGGCATGATCGGCAAGCCCGACGAGCCGCCCACCGTCCCGGCCAACCTGGTCGGGGACTACGCGGGCGGCGCGCTCTACCTGGTCGTCGGCGTGCTCGCCGCGCTGCACCACGCGCGCGCCCACGGCGAGGGCCAGGTGGTGGACGCCGCGATCGTCGACGGCACCGCCCACCTCGCCACGATGATCCACGGCATGCTCGCGGCGGGCGGCTGGCAGGACCGGCGCGGCGCCAACCTGCTGGACGGCGGCTGCCCGTTCTACGGGACGTACGAGACCTCCGACGGCGGCCACATGGCCGTCGGGGCGCTGGAGCAGCGCTTCTACGACGAGTTCACCGCACTGCTCGGCATCGGCGAGCAGGCCGCCGCCCGCGGCGACCTGGCCCGCTGGGGCGAGCTGCGCGAGGCCGTCGCGGCGGCCTTCGCCACGCGCACCCGCGCGGAGTGGACCGCCGTCTTCGAGCACACCGACGCGTGCGTGGCCCCCGTGCTCTCGCTGCGCGAGGCACCGCACCACCCGCACCTGGCCGCGCGCGGCACGTTCGTCGACCACGGCGGCCTCACCCAGCCCGCGCCCGCGCCCCGCTTCTCGGCCACCCCCGGCGCGGTGCGCTCCGGGCCGGCCCGGCCGGGCGGCGACACCGACGAGGTCGCGCGCGACTGGGACGTACCGTCGCTGGACGGGCGGCGACCGTGACCACGACCACCAAGGGACGGCTCCGGGAGGGCACCCCCGCATGACCGGTATGAAACGGCGCCTCTACGGCCCCGAGCACGAGGCATTCCGCGAGACGGTCCGCACCTTCCTCACCAAGGAGGTGCTGCCGCACTACGAGAGCTGGGAGAAGGACGGCGTCGTCGCGCGCGAGGCGTGGCTGGCCGCGGGCAAGCAGGGCCTGCTCGGCCTCGCCGTGCCCGAGGAGTACGGGGGAGGGGGCGAGCCCGACTTCCGCTACTCCGCCGTCCTGGCCGAGGAGTTCACCCGCGCGGGCACGCCCGGCCTCGCGCTGGGCCTGCACAACGACATCATCGGCCCCTACCTGACCTCGCTGGCCACCGAGGAGCAGAAGAGGCGCTGGCTGCCCGGCTTCTGCGACGGCTCGCTGATCACCGCCATCGCCATGACCGAGCCGGGCGCGGGCTCCGACCTGCAGGGCATCAGGACCCACGCCGAGGACCACGGCGACCACTGGGTGCTCAACGGCTCCAAGACGTTCATCTCCAACGGCATCCTCGCCGACCTGGTGGTCGTGGTCGCCAAGACCACCCCGGAGGGCGGGGCGCACGGGCTGTCGCTGCTGGTCGTCGAGCGCGGCATGGAGGGCTTCGAGCGCGGCCGCAACCTCGACAAGATCGGCCAGAAGGCGCAGGACACCGCGGAGCTGTTCTTCCACGACGTCCGGGTGCCCAAGGAGAACCTGCTCGGCGAGCTCGACGGCGCCTTCGTGCACCTGATGACCAACCTGGCGCAGGAGCGCATGGGCATCGCCGTGGCCGGCATCGCCGCCGCCGAGCACCTCCTGGAGGTCACCATGGCGTACGTGAAGGAGCGCGAGGCCTTCGGGCGCCCGCTGGCCAGGCTCCAGCACGTCCGGTTCGAAGTGGCCGAGATGGCCACCGAGTGCGCCGTCACCCGTACGTTCCTCGACCGCTGCGTCGAGGACCACGCGAACGGGGAGCTCGACGCGGTGCACGCCTCGATGGCCAAGTGGTGGGCCACCGAACTGCAGAAGCGCGTCGCCGACCGCTGCCTGCAGCTGCACGGCGGCTACGGCTACATGAGCGAGTACCGGGTCGCGCGGGCGTTCACCGACGGCCGGATCCAGACCATCTACGGCGGCACGACCGAGATCATGAAGGAGATCATCGGCCGTTCCCTGCTCGGCTGAAGCGCCCGCCCGGGCCACCCTCCCCGTCCGCCACCCCCGACCTCCCCAGGCTCCTCGCGAAAGGCTTCCCAGTGAGCACCGAAGCGTACGTGTACGACGCGATCCGCACCCCGCGCGGGCGCGGCAAGGCCAACGGCGCGCTGCACGGCACCAAGCCGATCGACCTCGTCGTCGGCCTCATCCACGAGCTGCGCGACCGCTTCCCCGGCCTCGACCCGGCCGCGATCGACGACATCGTGCTCGGCGTCGTCGGCCCCGTCGGCGACCAGGGCTCCGACATCGCGCGCATCGCGGCGATCGCCGCGGGCCTGCCCGACTCCGTGGCGGGCGTCCAGGAGAACCGCTTCTGCGCCTCCGGCCTCGAAGCGGTCAACCTGGCCGCCGCCAAGGTCCGCTCCGGCTGGGAGGACCTGGTGTTCGCGGGCGGCGTGGAGTCCATGTCGCGCGTCCCGATGGCCTCCGACGGCGGCGCCTGGTTCGCCGACCCGATGACCAACTGGGACACCGACTTCGCCCCGCAGGGCATCGGCGCCGACCTGATCGCCACCATCGAAGGCTTCACCCGCCGCGACGTCGACGAGTACGCGGAGCTCTCCCAGGAGCGCGCGGCGGCGGCCTGGAAGGACGAGCGGTTCGCGCGCTCGGTCGTCCCCGTCAAGGACCGCAACGGGCTCGTCGTCCTCGACCGCGACGAGCACCTGCGGCCCGGCACCACCGCCGACTCCCTCGCCTCCCTCAAGCCGTCCTTCGCCGCGATCGGCGACATGGGCGGCTTCGACGCGGTCGCGCTGCAGAAGTACCACTGGGTGGAGAAGATCGACCACGTCCACCACGCGGGCAACTCCTCCGGCATCGTCGACGGCGCCGCCCTGGTCGCCATCGGCTCCCAGGAGGTCGGCGAGCGCTACGGCCTCACCCCGCGCGCGCGGATCGTCTCCGCGGCCGTCTCCGGCTCCGAGCCGCTGATCATGCTCACCGGGCCCGCGCCCGCCAGCCGCAAGGCACTGGCCAAGGCCGGCCTGACGATCGACGACATCGACCTGGTGGAGATCAACGAGGCGTTCGCCTCGGTCGTGCTGCGCTTCGTCAAGGACATGGGCCTGTCCTTGGACAAGGTCAACGTCAACGGCGGCGCCATCGCGCTCGGCCACCCGCTGGGCGCCACCGGCGCGATGATCCTCGGCACGCTCGTCGACGAACTGGAGCGCCAGGACAAGCGGTACGGCCTGGCCACGCTGTGCGTCGGCGGCGGCATGGGCATCGCCACCGTCGTCGAGCGCCTCTGACCTCCCGTCCTGTTCACCCCCCTTACGGAGCCATCCAGATGAGCACTGAAGCCACCACCATTCGCTGGGAACAGGACGACACCGGGATCGTCACCCTCGTCCTGGACGACCCCAACCAGTCGGCCAACACCATGAACCAGGCCTTCAAGGACTCCATCGCGGCGATCGCCGACCGCGCCGAGGCCGAGAAGGACTCCATCCGCGGCATCGTCTTCACCTCCGCCAAGAAGACCTTCTTCGCGGGCGGCGACCTCAAGGACATGATCAGGATCGGCCCGGAGAACGCGCGCCTGGCGTTCGAGACGGGCCTGGGCATCAAGCGCGCGCTGCGCCGCATCGAGACCCTCGGCAAGCCGGTCGTCGCCGCGATCAACGGCGCGGCGCTGGGCGGCGGTTACGAGATCGCCCTCGCCTGCCACCACCGCGTCGCGCTGGACGCCCCCGGCTCCAAGATCGGCCTGCCCGAGGTCACCCTCGGCCTGCTGCCCGCGGGCGGCGGCGTCACCCGCACCGTACGCCTGATGGGCATCGCCGACGCGCTCCTGAAGGTGCTGCTCCAGGGCACCCAGTACACGCCCGCGCGCGCGGTGGAGAACGGCCTGGTGCACGAGCTGGCCGCGACGCCCGAGGAGATGCTGGACAAGGCCCGCGCGTTCATCGACGCCCACCCCGAGTCCCAGCAGCCCTGGGACGTCAAGGGCTACCGGATCCCGGGCGGCACCCCCGCCAGCCCCAAGTTCGCCGCGAACCTGCCGGCCTTCCCGGCCAACCTCAAGAAGCAGCTGGCCGGCGCCCCCTACCCGGCGCCGCGCAACATCCTGGCCGCCGCCGTCGAGGGCTCCCAGGTCGACTTCGAGACCGCCCAGGTCATCGAGGCCCGCTACTTCACCGAGCTGGTCACGGGCCAGATCGCGAAGAACATGATCCAGGCGTTCTTCTTCGACCTCCAGGCGGTCAACTCCGGGGCCAGCCGCCCCAAGGGCGTCGAGCCGCGCAAGGCCACCCGGGTCGCGGTGCTCGGCGCCGGGATGATGGGCGCGGGCATCGCCTACTCCTGCGCCCGGGCCGGGATCGACGTCGTCCTGAAGGACGTGTCCGCCGAGGCGGCCGCCAAGGGCAAGGCGTACTCCGAGAAGCTGTGCGCCAAGGCCGTCTCCCGGGGGCGCACCACCCAGGCGAAGGCCGACGCGCTGCTCGCCCGGATCACGCCCACCGCCGAGGCGGCCGACCTCGCCGGGTGCGACGCGGTGATCGAGGCGGTGTTCGAGGACCCGGCGCTCAAGCACAAGGTGTTCCAGGAGATCCAGGACGTCGTCGACGCGGACGCGCTGCTCTGCTCCAACACCTCCACCCTGCCGATCACCCTGCTCTCCGAGGGGGTCTCCCGCCCCGCCGACTTCATCGGCCTGCACTTCTTCTCGCCGGTCGACAAGATGCCGCTGGTGGAGATCATCAAGGGCGAGCGCACCGGTGAGGAGGCGCTGGCCCGCGCCTTCGACCTGGTGCGCCAGATCAACAAGACCCCGATCGTGGTCAACGACTCGCGCGGCTTCTTCACCTCGCGGGTGATCGGCCAGTTCATCAACGAGGGCGTGGCGCTGGTCGGCGAGGGCGTCGAGCCCGCGTCCGTGGAGCAGGCGGCGGCCCAGGCGGGCTACCCGGCGAAGGTGCTGTCCCTGATGGACGAGCTGACGCTGACCCTGCCGCGCAAGATCCGCAACGAGTCCAAGCGGGCGATCGAGGAGGCGGGCGGCACCTGGCCCACCCACCCCGCGGAGGCGGTCATCGACCGTCTGGTCGACGAGTTCGGGCGCACCGGGCGCAGCGGCGGGGCGGGGTTCTACGACTACGACGAGGACGGCAAGCGCGCGGGCCTGTGGCCGGGGCTGCGCGAGCACTTCACGCGCGAGGACGCGGCGGTGCCGTTCGAGGACATGAAGGAGCGGATGCTCTTCTCCGAGGCGCTGGACACCGTGCGCTGCCTGGAGGAGGGCGTGCTCACCTCGGTCGCCGACGCCAACATCGGCTCCATCATGGGGATCGGCTTCCCGGCGTGGACCGGGGGAGTGATCCAGTACATCAACGGGTACGAGGGCGGGCTCGCCGGCTTCACGGCCCGCGCGCGCGAGCTGGCCGAGCGCTACGGCGACCGCTTCCAGCCGCCCGCGCTGCTGGTGGAGAAGGCCGGGCGCGGCGAGGTGTTCGCGGACTGACGTCCGGTGCGGGCCGCCCTACCGCTCCTCCTGGCGGAAGGCGGCCCGCAGCTCCTCCTTCAGCGACCGCTGGAACGCGGTGACCAGGGCCTGCACCACCAGCGGCTGCATGTGGGCCGAGAGCGACTTCATCGCGGCCACGTGCTCGGGGTCGGCCTCCCGCTCGCGGTAGGGGCTCCACACCTCGTCGCGGAAGAGCCGGGTCAGCTCCTGCGCGGCCGAGCGGGTGTGCTCCAGCAGCACGCCGCGGGCGGCCAGGATCGTCTCGTGCGCTATCGGCACGTCCAGGAGCTGCACCCCGAGCCGCAGCAGCCCCGGGTCGACCCGGAAGGTGTCCGTGCCCTCGGCGCGCTCCAGGACGCCGATCGCGGCCAGCCGCTCCAGGTCCTCGTCCCCGAGGGGCCGCCCGGCCCGCCGCTCCAGCTCCGCCTGGCTGGCGTCCTCGGCCGTGTCCGGCGCCCAGGTCGCCACCAGGGCCCGGTGGATGGCCAGGTCGTGGGCGCTGAGGTCCTCGGGCAGCTGCTCCAGGTAGCGCTCGATCGCGGCCAGGGTCATGCCCTGGTGCTGCAGCTCCTCGATCAGGGCGAGCCGTGAGAGGTGCGCGGAGCCGTACTGCCCGACCCGGCGCGGCCCGATCACCGGCGGCGGAAGCAGCCCCCGGGTGCTGTAGAAACGAATGGTGCGCACGGTGACCCCCGCACGCGCCGCCAGCTCGTCCACGGTGAGCGTCGGCTCCTCGGTCCCCGTCGTCATCGCTCCGCCCCTCGTTCCACGCTGCGATCCGGTTCAACAGTATTGCTGGCACACCACTTGTGTGAAAGTCCCGGGGCGTTGTCAGTGGTGGACCGCCGTCGCACGGGGCGCGCGTGACGGTGTACGAGCACGCCTGAGGGGCGCCCGCCGGGGGGCGGGCGCCCCTGGGGGAGCGGGGTGCTACTGGCCGATCAGCGGGTAGTGGTCGGACAGGTTGGTGTACGTGTACTGCTTGCCCCAGCTGGAGACCGTCCAGGGTGCGCTCTGCTCCTTGACGACCTCGTTGTTCCAGCCCGAGGGGCGGGCGTTGCCCGCGCGGTAGAGCACGTAGTCCAGGTCCTCGCGCGGGTCGCTCGGGTAGCGGTCCAGCGCGATGGAGTTCTCCTTGGTGTCGAAGGAGTACGGGTGCCCGGTGCGCGAGTCCGCGCCGGCCAGGTCCGCGTCCGCGAGCATCGAGGCGTACTCCGGCGAGCGCGAGTCGACGTTCATGTCACCCGTGACGATGACCTGCTCGCCCGCCGGGATGTTCTTGGCGTCCAGGAAGGAGTCGATGGCCCTGAACTGGCGGCTGCGCATCTGCGCCGCCTCGCCCGCGCCGCAGCCCGGGTCGGTGGACTGCGCGTGCGTGCCCACCACGTGCACCTTGCTGCCGTTCACGTTCAGCACCGCGTACACGAAGCCCTTGTTGGACCACCAGTCGGCGCCGCAGGCGTCCTTGTAGACGTACTGCTCCTTGCGGACGACCGGCCACTTGCTGAGCAGCGTCACCCCGCCGTCCTCGGGCGTGGTCGCCGAGTAGGACCCGCCGGTGGCGTCCCACCCGTCCTTGCTCCGCCCCACCACCGGGGTCTGGTACGGGTACTGCGCCGCCGCGTTGCGCTTCAGCGCGTCGGAGGCCGAGTTGTCGAACGCCTCCTGCAGGACGACGACGTCCTTGCCCTGGAAGAAGGACGCCTTCGGGATCTCGGCGGCGCGGTGGTCCTGGCCCCAGTTCGGGTACAGGTTCTTGCTCATCAGGAAGGTGTTGTACGTGAGCACCTTCAGCCGGGGCGCGGCGGCCGCGGCGTCGGCCGAGGCCGAGGAGGCGGTGCCGGCCAGCGTGACGGCGGCGAGGGCGGCGGACAGGGCTGCACCGGAGAGGCTGCGGAGGGCGGAGTGCGGCACGAAATCTCCTGGTTCGGATGGGGGTTGGAGCGGCGCCGGGCACATCAAATCAGCCTGAGTTACCTTCCGGTAGCCATCGGGTGCAGGGAATCTTGCCGGGTGCGCACGAGCGCCCCAACTCTGCCGCGCCCGCGCCTTCCGCACCCGTCACCCCACCCCCGTGCCACTGCCCTCCCGCGACCCCGCATACTGGGACATCACCGGAATCCGGCCCCTTCCGCACCAGCCGTCCCAGGGAGCGCGCGCATGACCACCGCCTCGTGGCGTCCCCGGACCGCCCGCACCACCGCCCGCGGCGCCTCCGAGCCGCTGCCGCCCCCGCCCGGCGGCGTGCTCTGGTCGCTCACCGGGGACGTCCGCGGCCTGCTCATGCTCCCCGCCGCCCTCACCCTCCAGGTCGCCCACCCCGCCGTCGGCGCCGGCGTCGACGAGCACTCCGTCTTCCGCACCGACCCCTGGGGCCGCGGCGAGCGCTCCCTGCGCTCGCTCCAGCTGTGGGTGTACGGCGGCGAGGACGCGCTCGCCGAAGGGCGCAGGCTGCGCGAGCTGCACAAGTCCATCCGGGGCACCGACACCCGGGGCCGCCGCTACCACGCGCTCACCCCCGCCCACTACGCCTGGGTCCACGCCACCGGCTTCCCGGTCTTCCAGCACGCCGCCCGCTACCTCTTCCGCCCCCTCACGCCCGCGCAGGAGCGCCGGATGTACGAGGAGTGGCTCCGGGTCGGCCGGGTGCTCGGCATCCACGACCGGGACATGCCCGCGAGCATCGAGGAGTTCTGGCCGTACTTCCGCCGGGTGCTCGCCGAGGACGTCGAGGCCACCGCCGTGGTCCGCGAACTGCTCGCCACCGACCAGCACGTCCCGGCGCCCGACCGCGGCCCGCTCCCGGTGCGGCTGCTGCTGAGGGCCCTGTGGCCGCTGCTGCTCCCGCCGCTGGCCCGCTTCCGGTCCTTCGTCACCGTCGGCCTGATGCCGCCCGGGGCCCGCGAGGCGATCGGGCTGCCCTGGAGCGCGGACCAGGAGCGGCGGCTGCGCCGGCTGTCCCGGGTCGTGCGCCTCGTGGTCCCCGTGCTCCCCGAGCGGCTGCGCTACCTGCCGCTGGCCCGCCGCGCCCGGGCCCGCCACCGCGCGGGCGGCTGAGCGCGGCCGGCTGAGCACGCCCGGGCTCACGCCGAGCCGCGCCGCACCAGCTCCGTCGGGGTGATCACGGACGTGGGCGTCGTGGTGCGCGGACCCGGCTCGTCCAGCGTCCGCATCAGCAGCCGCACCATCAACCGGCCCATGCCCTCGATGTCCTGACGGACCGTCGTCAGCGGCGGGTCGGTCGCCGGGGCCACCTGTGCCATGTCGTCGAAGCCGACCAGCGCCACGTCCTCGGGCACCCGCAGCCCCCGCTCGCGCAACACCCGCAGGGCGCCGGAGGCCATCAGGTCGTTGGCCGCGAACACCGCGTCGAGCTCCTCGGAGCGCTCCAGCAGCTCGGCCATCGCCCGCGCGCCGCTCTCCTCGGTGAAGTCGCCCTGCGCGACGAGCCCGGGGCCCGCCTCCAGGAGCACGTCGTGGTAGCCGTCGAGGCGGTCCTGGGCGGCGGTCTGGTCGGGCGGGCCCGCGATGTGCGCGATGGTGCGGCGCCCCAGCGAGAGCAGGTGGCGCACGGCGACGCGGGCGCCGCCGCGGTTGTCGGCGTCCACGTAGGGCACGGCCAGTTCGGCGGTGGCGCCGGGCCAGCCGGGGCGCCCGCCGAAGACGGTGGGGACCTCGACGCGGCGCACGATGTCCGGCAGTTCGTCGTTGTCGTGCAGCGAGAAGGCCAGGGCGCCGTCCACGTGCCCGCCGCCCAGGTAGCGGGCGATGCGCTGGTGGTCCCCGGAGTCCTCGACCCACAGCAGCACCAACTGGAGGTCGTTGGCCGCCAGTTCGCGGCTGATCCCGCGCACCTGCTGCTCGAAGAACGGGTCGGAGAAGATCCGGAACTCGGGCTCGGCGATGATCACGGCCACCGCGCCGTTGCGCCGGGTGACCAGGGTGCGGGCCGCGTGGTTGGGTATGTAGCCCAGCTCCTCGACGGCCCGCTGCACCTTCTCCACGAGCGGCTGGCGGACCCCCGCGCCCCCGTTGACGACGCGCGATGCGGTGGCCCGCGAGACCCCGGCGCGGGCGGCGACGGCTTCCAGGGTGGGCCGGGACCCGGCGGAGGGTACGGGCACGTCAGGCTCCTCGTTTCGTACGTGTTCCCCGAGGGTAGACCGGGAGGCGATCTTTCGAGAGCGCTTTCGGGCCGGACCACCCGTTCCCGGGGCACGCGGCGGTGCCGCCGCCCCGGCGGGGGACGGCGGCACCGGTCGGGCGCGCGGGGCTCAGTGGCCGTGCGGACGCCCGGTCTCGTGCACCGAGTTGGTCGCGGCGATCTGCTTCCACGACTTCGGCTGGACCGGCTTCGCGGCCTTGCCCGCAGCCTCGCCGGAGGCGGCACCCGGCGCGGCGGCGAGCGACGTCACGCGGGACTTCGCGGCGGCCGCGGCGGACGGCTTCACCGGCTGGTAGAGCCAGGTGTCGAAGAGCGCGGCCAGCGGCTTCTTCGAGACCTTCTCGGCGTACTTCACGAAGTCGCCGACGGTCGCGTTGCCGTACGCGTGCTCCTGCGGCCAGCCCTTGAGGATCTTGAAGAAGGACTTCTCGCCCACCGTGTTGCGCAGCGCCTGCACGGCCAGCGCGCCCCGGTCGTACACGGCGATGTCGAACTGGTCGTCCGGGCCCGGGTCGCCGGGCTTGACCGTCCAGAACGCGTCATCGGCCGGGTGGGTGTCGTACACGTAGTCGGCGAGCTCCTGCGCGGTGCCCTCGCCCTCCTTCTCCGACCACAGCCACTGGCTGTAGCGGGCGAAGCCCTCGTTGATCCAGATGTCCTTCCAGCCGTCCACGGAGACGCTGTCGCCGTACCACTGGTGCGCCAGCTCGTGCACCACCACGGAGACGTTCGCGCCGTTGCGGAACTGGCCGGGGCCGTAGAACGGACGGGTCTGGGTCTCCAGCGCGAACCCGGCCGTCACGTTGGGCACGTAACCGCCGAGCGCGTCGAACGGGTAGGGGCCGTAGACCGACTCCAGCCACTCGGCGACCTCGGTGGTGCGCTCCACGCTGGCCCGCGCCGAACCGGCGTTGGCGCCCAGGTCCTTGCTGTACGCGTTGACCACCGGGAGCCCGTTGGCGGTGGTGTCGGTGGTGATGTCGAACTTGCCGACCGCGAGCGTGGCCAGGTACGTGGCCTGGGGCTTGCCGGAGCGCCAGTTGTAGCGGGTCCAGCCGAGCTTGGAGGTCTGCGAGGCGAGCACGCCGTTGGAGACGGCCTGGGTGCCGTCCGGCACCGACACCGAGACGTCGAACGTGGCCTTGTCCAGCGGGTGGTCGTTGGACGGGAACCACCACACGGCCGAGTCCGGCTCCTGCGCCGCGACGCCGCCGTCGGGGGTGCGGTGCCAGGCGGTCCAGCCGCCGATCTTCAGCTCGGAGGGCTTGCCCGCGTACTTCACCACCACCGAGACCGCCTTGCCCGCGGCGAGCGGCGCGGCCGGGGTGACCTCCAGCTCGTGGTCGCCGGACTTCGCGAACTTCGCCGGCTTGCCGTTGACGCGGATCTCGCTGACGGCGAGCCCGAAGTCCAGGTTGAAGCGCGACAGGTTCTGCCTGGTGGTGGCGATCAGCGTCGCCGTGCCCTCCAGCAGGTCCGTCTTCGGCTGGTACTTGAGCCGCAGGTCGTAGTGGGAAACGTCGTATCCGCCGTTGCCGCTGGCCGGGTAGTAGGGGTCGCCGATGCCCGGGGCGCCCGGCGTGTAGTCGGCTGCCGATGCCGGGATCGCCAGCAGCAGGGAGGCCGCGAGTGCGCTCGGGACGATCAGTCTGCGGTGCACGGATGCTCCAAGTCGTAGCGGTCGAAGGGGCGTCGAACGGCACCACCCGGTCGGGTGGGACCGTTCGACAAGATCTCCTGCGACCCTATTCAGCCCTCCGCCCCCCGGTCATGTCCATGGCCCCCGTCGTCACACGATCGCCATTCGGTCGCCATGAACCCCGACGGGCCCGAAGGTCCTTCCGTGACCCACGGGTTGACCTACTGCCCCCTTCTGCGCGGCAGTTGACCGCTGTAGCGTCCGGGCATGCCGATACCGATGCGGAGAACCCGCCCCTCGTGGAAGACCCTGGTGGCGGCGGTCACCACCGTCCTGCTGGCCGTGCTGGTCCCGCCCGCCGCCGCGGCCGGGACGGCGGGCGCCGCGCGCACCGGGGAGTCCCGGCCCGTCTACTCGTACGAGAACGCGGTCCGCGAGTCCGTCTGGGTGGACACCGGGCTCGACGGGGACGGCGACGGGCGCACCGACCGGGTCGCCGCGGACGTCGTCCGGCCGCGCGAGGCCGCCCAGCAGGGCCGCCGGGTGCCCGTCATCATGGACGCCAGCCCCTACTACTCGTGCTGCGGGCGCGGCAACGAGAGCCAGCTCAAGACGTACGACGCCGACGGCCGCGTGGTCCAGATGCCGCTGTTCTACGACAACTACTTCGTGCCGCGCGGCTACGCCTTCGTCGGCGTGGACCTGGCCGGAACCAATCGCTCGGACGGCTGCGACGACGTCGGCGGGCGCTCCGACGTCCAGTCCGCCAAGGCCGTGGTCGACTGGCTGAACGGCCGGGCCCGCGGCTACACCACCCGCACCGGCGGCACGCGCGCCACGGCCGGCTGGACCACCGGGAACGTCGGCATGATCGGCAAGAGCTGGGACGGCACCATCGCCAACGGCGTGGCCGCCACCGGCGTCAAGGGCCTGAAGACGATCGTCCCGATCAGCGCGATCTCCTCCTGGTACGACTACTTCCACCAGCAGGGCGCCCCGCTGTACGACTCCAACCCCAGCTGGCTCTCCGACTACGTGGACAGCCCCGACGCCCAGGCCCGGTGCGCCGCCGTCCAGGCGCGCATCACCGCGGGCACGCCCTACAGCGGCGACTGGACGCCCACCTGGACCGAGCGCGACTACGTGAAGGACGCGGGCAAGGTCCGCGCCAGCGTCTTCGTGGTCCACGGCCAGCAGGACCTCAACGTGCGCGCCAACCACTTCGGGCAGTGGTGGGACGCGCTCGCCGCACACGGCGTGAAGCGCAAGATCTGGCTCTCCACCACCGGCCACGTGGACCCGTTCGACTACCGCCGCGACGCCTGGGTGCGCACCCTGCACCGCTGGTTCGACCACGAACTCCTCGGCTACGACAACGGCGTGGACCGCGAGCCGACGGCCGACGTCGAGCGCGCCCCGGGCACCTGGACCACCGACCGCGCCTGGCCCGCGCGCGGCGCCGACGCCACCACCGTGCGCCCCGCCACCGGCGCCGTCCCCGGCGTCGGCACCCTCGGCCTGGAGCCGGCCCGCCCCGGCAGCACCGAGACCTTCACCGACACCCCGTCGCTCGGCGAGCTGGACTGGGCCGCCCAGGTGGACGCCGCCACCCCCGCGAAGGCCGGGTTCACCACCGGCACCCTCGGCCGCGACCTGCGCCTGTCCGGCTCCTCCACGGTGACCGTCAGTGCCACCCCGACCACCTCCACCGCGCACCTGTCGGCCGTCCTGGTCGACCTGGGACCGGCGTCCATCCGTGACTACGGGGCGGCGGGCGAGGGCATCACCACGCTCACCGACCGCAGCTGCTGGGGCGCGAGCACGGCCGGGGACAGCGCCTGCTTCCTGAACACGGCGGCCGACGTGAAGGACGTCGACTTCACCGTCGTCAGCCGCGGCTGGGCGGACCTGGGCACCTGGGCCGACCCGGGCAGGCAGCGCCCGCTCACCCCGGGGAAGAAGTACGCCATGACCATCAAGCTCGCCCCCACCGACCACGTGGTCCCGGCCGGGCACCGGCTCGCCCTGATCGTCGCGGGCACCGACAAGGACCTGATCGACCCGCCGTCCACCACCCCGACGATCACCCTCGACCTGGCCCGCACCTCGGCGAGGCTGCCCGTGGTCGGCGGCGCCCGGGCGTTCGCCCTGGCCACCCGGGGCGGCCACCCGCAGACCGGGCCCGCGCTCACCGCGCGCACCCCCGCACGCGGCGTCACCGCGCCCGACCTGAGCGGCGCCCGCGTGCCGGGGGAGGCCCGCCGATGAGGAGCCGCACCCGCGCGGGCGTGCTCGCCCTGTGCGCCGCCGCGCTCGCCCTGCCCCTGGCGGGCAGCGCCCAGGCGGCCCGCCCGTCCACGGCGCCGCGCACCGGCTTCGAGCTGAGCCACGGGGCGCGCTGGACGAGCCAGCCCGAGGAGCAGGCGTTCCTCGCGGCCGTGGACCGGGACAGCGGGCGCGCCTCGCTGCGCGAGATCGGCCGCACCGCACAGGGCCGCCCGCTGCAACTGGTCCGCATCGGCGCCGAACGCGCCGCCACCCGGGTGCTGCTGATCTGCAGTCAGCACGGCGACGAGCCCTCGGGCCGCGAGGCGTGCCTGAGCACGGTCCGCGACCTGGCGTTCGCCACCGACGGGCCCACCCGGGCCTTCCTGTCCCGTACGACCGTGCTCGTGGTGCCCACCGCCAACCCCGACGGGCGCGCCGCCGACACCCGGGGCAACTCCGACGGCGTCGACGTCAACCGCGACCACGTCACGCTGGCCACCGCCGAGGGCCGCGCCATGGCCGCCGTGCTGCGGGACCAGCGGCCCGACGTCGTCTACGACCTGCACGAGTACGGGGCCACGCCCGGGTTCTACGACAAGGACCTGCTGGCGCTGTGGCCGCGCAACCTGAACACGGACCGCCGGGTGCACGCCGAGGGCCGCGCCCTGTCCGAGGAGCACGTCCGCCCGTCCGCCGAGGAGGCCGGGTACACCACGGGCATCTACGGGATCTGGACGGACCCGGTCACCGGCGAGCCGGTCAAGCAGGTCGCGGGCGACGGCCAGGAGCGCATCCTGCGCAACACCGCGGGCGTCAAGGGCGCGGTGGGCCTGCTCGTGGAGACCCGCGTCGACCCGAAGACCGACGCGGAGAAGGCCGACCCGGCCCTCAACAACCGCCGCCGGGTGGGCAGTCAGCTCACCGGACTGCACGCGCTGTGGGGGTACGTCGACGAGCGGCGCGGCGGCATCGGGGCGGCCACCATGGCCGCCCGGCTCGCGGGCCTGCGCGACCGAGGCCCGGTCTACCTGGGCGGCGCCGACAACGACCCGGCCGAGCCCGCCGAGGTCCTCGCCGACCCGCCGTGCGGATACCGCCTCGACGCGGCGCAGTTCGGGCAGGTGAAGGACGAACTGGCGCTGCACGGAGTGGTGTCCGTGCCGTCGCGGGACGGCGCGTTCGTCCCGCTGCGCCAGCCGCTGCGGGCCCTGGTGCCGCTGTTGCTCGACGGGCGCGCGGCCTACCACCTGGTGGCGGGGCAGCCGGTCGACCGCTGCTGAGGTTCGTGGACGACCGGTGAAGGCGGGGTTGCGGAACGCGAACACGCGTTCCGCAACCCCGTCCCTCGTTCGCGCACCAGGACGAGTAGGGTGACCGGCGAGTACGTCCCCCCCACACAACGGGTCCCCACGGCCCGGGATTTGGAGTTGCGAACACATGCGTCGACGCATCACCGCCGCACTGGCCACCACCGTCCTGGCCGGCGGCCTCCTGGCCGCCGCCGTCCCCGCGCAGGCCGCGCCCGTCACCACGGACGCCGTCGCGCGGGGGCCGATCACCTGCAAGCCCTCCGAACTGCGCCAGCAGGCCGCCCAGCTGGACCGCAAGGCCGACAAGGAGGCCCAGCTCGGCAACCGCACCGAGGCGGCCCGGCTGCACGAGCTCGCCGACGCCTACCGGGCCAAGGCCAAGGCCTGCGAGGACGCCGACAACGGCGCGGGCTCGCCCTTCCCGGGCTGACCGGACGCCCGCCCGGCGACCGGACGCCCGCCCGGCGACCTGACGGGCCGCCGGGCGGCCCGGGCGACGCCCTGCCGTCAGCCCTCCACCAGCTCCGCCACCCGCCCGGCGCACCCCCACGCCACCGTCACGCCCGCGCCGCCGTGCCCGTAGTTGTGCACCAACAGGCCGCCCCCGTCCGGCCGTTCCGCCTCCAGGCGCACCCCGCCCCGCCGCACGGGCCGCAGCCCCACCCGGTGGCCCAGCACCTTGGCCGACGCGATCTCCGGACGGATCCGCGCGCACCGCGCCACGATCTCCCGCGCCGTCACCGGGTCGGGCTCCAGGCTCCGCGCACCCTCCTGGGCCGTCCCGCCGAGCACCAGCCGCCCCGGCTGCGGGAAGAAGTACGCCGAGTCCTCCCGCTCGTCGTCGGCCGCCGCGAACCACTCCTCGACGCCCGGGTTCTCCACCAGCACCAACTGCCCCCGCACCGGCCGCAGCCGGTCGTCCCCGGCCAGCTCCGCCGCGCCCAGCCCCGCGCAGTCCACCACCACCCGCGCCCCGGCGGCGGCCCGCCCGAAACCGTCCACCGACCGCACCTCAAGGCTCCCGCCGGCCGCCTCCAGGGCGCCGCGCAGCCACGCCAGGTGCACCGGCATGTCGATCAGGGGCAGCCGCGCCGCGACCCCGCGCCCGTACGGACCGGGGACGGCCGCGCCCGACAGCTCCCGCATCCCCGGCACCTCGTGGACCCAGTCGCCCAGGCCGTCCAGGCCGGTGTCCGCGTACACCCCGTCCACCAGCCGCACCCCCGTCGCCCCGGGGTCCGCGGCCAGCTCCTCGTACCGGCGCAGCGAACGCACCGCCCACCGCGTGACCAGGTCCGCCGGCTCGATCCGGTACGGCCACCACAGCGCGCCCGCCACCGCCGAGGTCGTCGCGCCCGGCTCCTCCCGCGTCCACACGCGCACCCGGTGCCCGCGCCCGGCCAGCTCCACGGCGGTCGTCAGACCGATCACCCCGCCGCCCACCACGATCACGTCGTCCGTCATGCCGGGACCCTACGCGCGGGCGCACACCCGGGGTGAGGGGCCCGGGCGCGGGAATACTCACCGCATGTCTGCCGAGTACGCGACGTTCGCGCTCGCCCCGGCCGTACGGCCCGGCGGCATCTTCGCCGGGGGCGGGCTGCAGGTGCACCGGGACTTCCTGGACTTCGTGGTCGACGGCCGGCCGCTGCTGCTCACGCTCAGCGACCTGGACGCGGTCTCGCCGCTGGCCGCCGACGTACCACCGGCGATCTTCACCCAGCACGTGCGCAAGCTGCTCCTGAAGGAGCCCGCGCCGCTGGAGGGCGGGCGGTACGTGCTGTACGGCTGCCCCGAGTGCGGCGACCTGGGCTGCGGCGCGGTCACCGCCGTCATCGAACGGGACGGCGAGGACGTGGTCTGGCGCGACTTCGCCTGGCAGACCGGCCGCACGGTCGACCTGCCGCGCAACGGCTACCCCGGGATGGGGCCGTTCCGCTTCCGCGGCGGCGAGTACCGGGCCGCCCTGCACGAACTCCTGGGCGCCCCCGGCCGCGAACCCGGCCGCCGCCGGGTGCTCCTGGTCGGCGCGCGCACCGCGGAGCTCGCCAGGCCCGCCGCCGCCCTGCGCACCACCGGCGTCGGCGCGGACGTCGCCGCCGACGTGGACGGCCTGGGCCGCGAGGAGCTGCGGCGCTACGACGCGGTCGTCTTCGGGCCCGGCACCGGCGCCCGCGAGCGCGCCGCCGTGCGCGCCGCCCTCACCGCCGCCGGGGCCCGCGCCGCGTACGTCGACGGGCCGGTGCGGGTGCTCCCCGTGCTGCTCGCCCAGGTCGAGCACGCGCTCGCCCGGGACACCGCCCGGCAGCGGCGGCTGACCGCGCTCGCGGCCCGCGGCGGGGCCGCCGAGCTGGACGTCGCCGTGGACTGCCGGGTGCGCCTGGTCGCGTACCGCGTGGGCGCCTTCTCCCGGGTGCGGACCACCGAACTGCTCGACGCCGAGCTGCCACCCGGCCGTCACCGGATACCCCTGGACGCCGGGGCGGTGCGGGGGAGATCCTTCGTCGTGGCACGCGCCACCGGGAGCGTGCTGGTCGCACCCGTCGTGCGCTGACCGTCCGCGCGCCCGGCGCGGCGGACGGGGAGATTCCGGGGGATACGTCACCGTGCTGCTCGTCCTCACCCTGGTCCTGGCCACCCTCCTGCTCGGCGCGGGCCTGCTCACCCTGCGCACCGGCGAGATCGTGGTGCCCTGGCTGCGCCGCCGCGTGCGCAACCCGCGCGTCTGGGCGCTGGGCGCCCTGGTCACGGCCGCGGCGCTGGTCCTCCTGCGCTTCGTGCCGTTCCCGCTGGGCTTCCTGTTCCTGTTCGCCGGGATCGCGCTCTCCGCCGCCGCCCAGTTCGACCTCGGCCGCCGGCCCTGACCCTGCCGCCCTGCCGGGTGCGCCAGCGGGGGGCGTCCCGGCACGGCGATAGGATCGCCCCCTCATGACTGCCACACTCGTCGTCAAAGACCTCTCCGCCGGACACGGCGACCGCGTCCTGTTCTCCGGACTCGACCTCGTCGTCGCCCCCGGTGACGTCATCGGCCTCGTCGGCGTCAACGGCGCCGGCAAGTCCACGCTGCTGCGCCTGCTCGCCGGGCTCGACACCGCCGAGGGCGGCGAGCTGAGGCTCTCCCCGCCCACCGCGAACGTCGGCCACCTCCCGCAGGAGCCCGAGCGCCGCGACGGCGAGACCGTGCGCGCCTTCCTGGCCCGCCGCACCGGCGTGGCCGCCGCCCAGGCCGCCATGGACGAGGCCACCCAGGGCCTGGTCGACGGGGCGCCCGGCGCCGACGACGCGTACGCCCTCTCCCTGGAGCGCTGGCTCGACCTCGGCGGCGCCGACCTCGACGAGCGCGCCGAGGAGGTCGCCGCGGGCCTCGGCCTCACCATCGGCCTCGACCAGCCGATGACCGCGCTCTCCGGCGGCCAGGCCGCCCGCGCGGGCCTCGCCTCGCTGCTGCTCTCGCGCTACGACGTCTTCCTGCTCGACGAGCCCACCAACGACCTCGACCTGGACGGCCTGGAGCGCCTGGAGGACTTCGTCACCGGGCTGCGCGCCGGGACCGTCGTCGTCAGCCACGACCGCGAGTTCCTCACCCGCACCGTCACCAAGGTCCTCGAACTCGACCTGGCCCAGCAGCAGATCACCCTGTACGGCGGCGGGTACGCGGCCTACCTGGAGGAGCGCGAGACCGCCCGCAGGCACGCCCGCGAGGACTACGAGGAGTACGCCGACAAGAAGTCCGCCCTGGAGGGGCGCGCCCACATGCAGCGCTCCTGGATGGACAAGGGCGTCAGGAACGCCCGCCGCAAGGGCTCCGACAACGACAAGATCAGCCGCAAGACGCGCAGCGAGTCCAGCGAGAAGCAGGCCGCCAAGGCCCGCCAGACCCAGCGCATGATCGAGCGGCTCGACGTCGTCGACGAGCCCCGCAAGGAGTGGGAGCTGCGCATGGAGATCGCCGCCGCGCCGCGCTCCGGCTCGGTCGTGGCGACCCTGCGCGAGGCCCGGGTGACCCGCGGGGACTTCGACTTCGGGCCGGTCTCCCTCCAGGTGGACTGGGCCGACCGGATCGCCATCACCGGTGCCAACGGCGCGGGCAAGTCCACCCTCCTGGCCGCCCTCCTCGGCCGCCTCCCGCTGGACTCCGGACACGCCTCCCTGGGCTCCGGCGTCGTCGTCGGAGAGGTCGACCAGGCGCGCCTGCTCTTCCACGGCACCGAGTCGCTGCTCGACGCCTTCTGCGCGGCGGTGCCCGACACCGAGCCCGCCGAGGTGCGCACCCTGCTCGCCAAGTTCGGGCTCAAGGCCGAGCACGTGCTGCGCCCCGCCACCACGCTCTCGCCCGGCGAGCGCACCCGGGCCGCCCTCGCCCTGCTCCAGGGCCGCGGGGTGAACCTGCTGGTCCTGGACGAGCCGACCAACCACCTGGACCTGCCCGCCATCGAGCAGCTGGAGCAGGCCCTGGAGTCGTACACCGGCACCCTCCTGCTGGTCACCCACGACCGCCGGATGCTCGACGCGGTCCGCACCACCCGTCGCGTCGACGTCGCGGACGGCAAGGTCACCGAGGACTGACGGCGGGCCCGGGCCGGGCCGGGCGGGGCTGCGCAGGACGGAGCAGCCGCGGCGGCGCGCGCGGCCCGGCGGCCGTACGGTCGGAGGGTGAAGACGACGCGCGCCCGCCTCCAGGCCGTCCTGGAGGCCCTGCCCCGGGGGGCGATCATCCAGGGCGGTGACGACCACGTGGTGGCCGTCAACCAGAAGTTCGTCGACATGTTCGGCCTGGCCGGCCGGGTCGACGTCAGGCCCGGCGCCGCGCTCGCCCCGGTGGTGGACGCGGTCGTCGCCACCTTCGAGCAGGCGCCCTCCTGGATCGTGCAGACCACCTCCGAGATCGCCGGCCGCAAGATGCACCGCGCCACCGAGATCCCGCTGACCGACGGGCGCGTCATCCGCCGCGACGTGGAGCCGCTGTACGGCCCCGACGGCGAGGTCCTCGGCTCCCTGTGGACCGCCGAGGACATCACCGAGCACAAGCGCCGCGAGGCCGACCTGCGGCGCGACAACGAGACGCTCGCCGAGCTGGCCCGCCAGCGCAACACCTTCCTCGCCACCGCCTCGCACAACCTGCGCACCCCGCTGACCTCGATCCTCAGCTTCTGCGAGATCCTCTCCGACCCGGTCTCCGGACCCCTCTCCGACGACCAGCGCGGCTACCTGGACGCCATCCGGCGCAACGCCGTCCGCATGGAGGGCGTCCTCACCACCCTGATGGCCGCCACCCGGGCGCGCGCGGTCCAGCTCAGCCTGGAGTTCGGCGAGGTCGACGTGGCCCGCATGGTCCGCAACGCCGTCCTGGACCAGATGGGCACCACCTCGGCGGCGGGCGTGTTCGTCAGCATCGAACTGCACCCCGGGCCCGCGCTGCGCGGCGACGAGCACCGCCTGGAGCACGTGCTCGCCAACCTCGTGGAGAACGCCGCCAAGTACACCCCGGCGGGCGGCCGCATCGACGTGCGCGCCACCTGCGACGGCCACGAGTGGCGCGTCGACGTCGCCGACACCGGCATCGGGGTGCCCGCGCAGTACCACGAGGACATCTTCGACGACTTCTTCCGCGCCCCCAACGCCGAGAGCGGCGGCTTCCCGGGCACCGGCCTCGGCCTGACCCTCACCCGGGACGTGGTGCGCCGCCACGGCGGCGAGCTGTCCGTCGCCGACCACCCCGGCGGCGGCGCCGTCTTCACCCTGGTGCTGCCCGTCGCCGGGCCCGGGCCGGAGCACGCGCCGTGACCCGCGTCCTGGTCGTCGAGGACGACGAGGACGTGGCGCTGGCGCTGCGGGTGCTGCTGACCCGCGCCGGGTACGAGGTGGTGCGCGCCGCCGACGGGCGCGACGCGCTGCGCCGGCTCTTCGCCGACGAGCCGGACCTGATGATCCTGGACATCGGGCTGCCCGTGCTCGACGGCTGGCAGGTCCTGGAGCGCACCCGGGACATGACCGACCTGCCGGTGCTGCTGCTCACCGCGCGCGGCGCCGAGAGCGACCGGGTGCGCGGGCTGCGCGCCGGGGCCGACGACTACCTCCCCAAGCCGTTCGGCACCGAGGAACTGCTCGCCCGCGTCGAGGCACTGCTGCGCCGGGCCGCCCCCGCCCGCTGGACGGGCACCGCGCTCGACGAGTCGCTGCGCCTGGTGCCGGAGCGGCGCTCGGCGGTGTGGCGGGGCGAGGAGGTGCGCCTCAGCGACATCGAGTACCGCCTGCTCCAGACGCTGGTGCGCAACCGGGGACGGGTCGTCTCCACCGGCCAGCTCCTGGACCAGGTCTGGGACGACCCGCAGGGGATCGGCCCGGACCGGGTGAAGTTCGCGGTGCTCCGGGTCCGCCGCAAGCTCCAGCAGTCGGCCCCCGCCACGGCCCCGGACCCGATCGAGGCGGTCCGGGGCCTGGGGTACCGCTACCGCGGGGACCAGGAGGAGTGAGGGCCGGGGGCGTCCCCCGCCTCAGCGCTTCTTGCCGTCCTTGCCCAGCAGTCCCGCCTTGCGCAGCGCGTCCGCCATCGCGCTGTTCGCCGGGGCCGCCGCCGGGGCCTGCCGCTGGCCACCCCCGCCGCCCTGGCGCTGGCCGCCGGTGCCGCCACCGCGCCGGTCGCCTCCACGGGCAGCGCCTCCGCCGCCCTGGCGCTGCTGCGGCGGGCGGCCGCCGCGGTCGCGGCGGGGCCTGCTGTCGTCGGCGGAGGCGTTCGCCTCGTCGTCCAGGCGCAGCGTCAGCGAGATCCGCTTGCGCGGGATGTCCACCTCCAGGACCTTCACCTTCACCACGTCACCCGGCTTCACCACGTCGCGCGGGTCCTTGACGAAGGTGCGGGACATCGCCGAGACGTGCACCAGGCCGTCCTGGTGGACGCCGACGTCCACGAACGCGCCGAACGCGGCGACGTTGGTGACGACGCCCTCCAGGACCATCCCGGACCCCAGGTCGCCGATCTTCTCGACGCCCTCCTTGAAGGTGGCCGTCTTGAAGGCGGGCCGCGGGTCACGCCCCGGCTTCTCCAGCTCGCGCAGGATGTCGGTGACGGTCGGCAGGCCGAACGTCTCGTCCACGTACTCCTCGGGCCGCACCGAGCGCAGCACGCCGGTGTTGCCGATCAGCGAGGCCACCTCGCGGCCCGCCGCGATCTTCCGGACGACGGGGTACGCCTCCGGGTGCACCGAGGAGGCGTCCAGCGGGTCGTCCCCGCCGCGGATGCGCAGGAAGCCCGCGCACTGCTCGTACGCCTTCGGACCGAGGCGGGCCACGTCCTTGAGCGCCCTGCGGGAGCGGAAGGGGCCGTTGGCGTCGCGGTGCGCCACGATGTTCTCCGCCAGGCCCGAGCTGATGCCCGACACCCGCGAGAGCAGCGGCGCGGAGGCCGTGTTGACGTCCACGCCGACGCCGTTCACACAGTCCTCGACCACCGCGTCCAGGGAGCGCGAGAGCTTCACCTCGGACAGGTCGTGCTGGTACTGGCCCACGCCGATCGACTTCGGGTCGATCTTCACCAGCTCGGCCAGCGGGTCCTGCAGGCGCCGGGCGATCGAGACCGCGCCGCGCAGCGACACGTCGAGCCCCGGCAGCTCCTGCGAGGCGAACGCCGAGGCGGAGTACACGGAGGCGCCGGCCTCCGAGACCATCACCTTGGTCAGCGTCAGCTCCGGGTTGGCGGCGATCAGGTCGGTGGCGAGCTTGTCCGTCTCGCGCGACGCGGTGCCGTTGCCGATGGCGACCAGCTCGACCCGGTGCTCCTTCGCCAGCCGCGCCAGCTTGGCCAGCGCCTCGTCCCAGCGGTTGGCCGGCACGTGCGGGTAGATCGTGTCGGTGGCCACCACCTTGCCCGTCGCGTCGACCACGGCGACCTTCACGCCCGTACGGAAGCCGGGGTCCAGGCCCAGGGTCGCGCGGGTGCCCGCCGGGGCGGCCAGCAGCAGGTCGCGCAGGTTCGCCGCGAAGACCCGCACCGCCTCGTCCTCGGCCGCCGTGCGCAGCCGGGTGCGCAGGTCGATGCCGAGGTGGGACAGGACCCGGGTGCGCCAGGCCCAGCGGACCGTGTCCTTGAGCCACTTGTCGCCGGGACGGCCGCGGTCGGCGATGCCGAACCGGTGCGCGATGATCCCCTCGTACGTGGAGACCCCGCTCTCGGTGGGCTCCTCCGGCTCCAGGTCCAGCTCCAGGACGTCCTCCTTCTCGCCCCGGAGCATCGCCAGCACCCGGTGCGAGGGGAGCTGGTCGAAGCCCTCGGAGAAGTCGAAGTAGTCCGCGAACTTGGCGCCCTCGGTCTCCTTGCCGTCCTTCACCTTCGAGCCCAGGCGCCCGCGCGTCCACATCCGCTCGCGCAGCTCGCCGATCAGGTCGGCGTCCTCGGAGAACCGCTCGGTGAGGATGGCGCGGGCGCCCTCCAGGGCGGCGCCCGGGTCCGCGACGCCCTTGTCGGCGTCGACGAACGCCAGGGCGGCGGCCTCCGGGGCCACCGAGGGGTCGCCCAGCAGCCCCTCGGCGAGCGGCTGGAGACCGGCCTCGCGGGCGATCTGCGCCTTGGTGCGGCGCTTGGGCTTGAAGGGGAGGTAGACGTCCTCCAGGCGGGCCTTGGTCTCGGCGCCGACGATCGCCGCCTCCACCTCGGGGGTCAGCCTGCCCTGCTCCCGTATGGATTCGAGGACCGCGGCGCGCCGCTCCTCCAGCTCCCGCAGATAGCGCAGCCGCTCCTCCAGCGTGCGCAGCTGCGCGTCGTCGAGCATCTCGGTCGCTTCCTTGCGGTAGCGCGCGATGAACGGCACGGTGGAACCGCCGTCGAGCAGCTCGACCGCCGCCCTGACCTGACGCTCGCGTACGCCGAGTTCCCCGGCGATCCTGGCTTCGATGGACGTGGTCACGTGGTCCGACTCGCCTTCTCCCGCGCAATGCTTGCCCTGGCATTCTGCCAGGGCGGCCGTGCGCCCCACGGGGTGCGGCCGGACCGGCCGCACCCGCCTTCCGCGCGTGCCCTACTTGCCGATCAGGTCCGCCGGGAACGCCCCGGCCTTCGCCGCCCGCACCACGAAGCCGCGGGCCAGCTCGGTCAGGCGCGCCACGCCCTCGGCGCCCAGGTGCTCGTACGGGCCGCGGTCGATGCGGTCCGTGTGGGCCTCCAGGTCCGCGCGCAGCGCCACGCCCGCCGCGGTGAGCTCGGTGGAGTCCGCCTCCACCAGGCCGCGCGCCCGCAGCCGCGCCACGGCCGCCTCCCAGTCGGAGCGCCCCCAGCCCCGGGTGGCGAGCACCCAGCGCGGGGCCATGCCCTTGCCGGTCGCGGTGTGCGTGACCAGCGCCTCCAGCGGGTCCAGCTCCGCGCTCAGCAGCGCCGCCAGGTGCCCGTCGCCCCGGTGCTCGCGCAGCAGCGTGGCGGCGTGCCAGTACGCGAGGTGCGGCTGGTCGGGGAGCGGCTGGTCGGCGTGCGCGGAGTACAGCGGCCGGGCGTGTCGCGAGCAGCCCCCGGTCGCCCGCACCGCGAGCTCCGCCGCCTCGGCCATCTCCGCCGACTCGACCACCTCGGTGCCCAGCAGCCTCCGCAACAGGGCGTCCGCCGCCCGCAGCCGCGCGTCCACCACCGCCTGCGGGGACGCCACCTCCCAGACGGCCGGGACGTGCCGGGCCACCAGCTCGGGGTTGTAGTTGTAGAAGGCGGCCGCCACGGTGCCCGCGCCGACCGCCCCCATCGCCGCCGCGCGGCCCGCGAAGTTCTGCGCGGGCCCGGCGGCTATTCCCAGGGCGGCCAGTTCCCCGGCCAGCTCGGGGGAGAAGTAGATGGCCGCGTGCAGCGTGTTCAGCTGGTTCTGGCAGTGCCGCCCGGCCCGCTCGGGCAGGGCGCCCGGCGTGCCGGGGGAGTCCGTGGCAGCAGTCGAAGTCGTCATGCACAGCACGCTACCGACTGGTCAGTACGGAGGGAACCACCGGCCCCGTCCCGTGCGCGCGTGGCAGGAAAGGTGGGGGATTCGTCATTGCTGCCACGGCGGCGCCACCCGAGGATGGGGGCATGACGAAGCGCACGGTCCTCGTCGTCCTCTTCGACGGCGTGCAGAGCCTCGACGTCACCGGCCCGGTGGAGGTCTTCGCCGGGGCCGGCACCGCCCTCGGCGACCCGGACGCGTACCGGATCCGTACCGCCTCCCCGGGCGGCGCCCCGGTCCGCACCCACAGCGGGCTCACGCTGGTCCCCGACGGCCCCCTGGCGGACGCCCCGGTCCCGCACACGCTGCTGGTGCCGGGCGGGCACGGCACCCGGGCCGGGCAGCCCGAGGTCACCGGCTGGCTGCGCTGCCGCGCCCCGGCCGCCGAGCGGATCGTCTCGGTCTGCACGGGCGCCGAACTGCTCGCCGCCGCAGGGCTGCTGGACGGCCGCCGGGCCACCACCCACTGGGCCTACTGCGCGGACCTGGCCGCCCGCCACCCCGAGGTCCGCGTCGAGGCGGACCCGATCTTCGTGCGGGACGGCCGGATCTCGACCTCGGCCGGGGTGACCGCGGGGATCGACCTGGCGCTGGCCCTGGTCGAGGAGGACCACGGGCGCGAACTGGCCCTGCACATCGCCCGGCACCTGGTGGTGTTCCTGCGCCGCCCGGGCAACCAGGCCCAGTTCAGCGCCCAGCTGGCCACCCAGACCGCGACCCGCGAGCCACTGCGCGAGGTGCAGCGCTGGATCACCGAGCACCCCGGCGGCGACCTGTCCGTGGAGGCGCTGGCCGGGCGCGCCCGGCTCTCGCCGCGCCACTTCGCCCGGGCCTTCCACGCCGAGACCGGCACCACCCCGGGCCGCTACGTGGAGCGGGTCAGGCTCGAACACGCGCGGCGCCTGCTGGAGGACACCGCCCACGGCGTCCAGGAGGTCGCGCGCGCCGCGGGCTACGGCACCCCCGAGGCGATGCGCCGGGCCTTCGTCAAGGCGCTGGGCACGCCCCCGGCCGAGTACCGCCGCCGCTTCCACGCCCCGGCCGGCACCTGAGACGTACGCCGGAGCCGCGCCGCCTGCGCGGTGCACCCGAGTCCCCGACCACCCCGTACCCGACCACCCCGAACCCGACCACCCCGTACGAGACCACCCCGTACGAGACCAGGAGTCACGCCATGCAGATCGCCGTCCTGCTCTACGACCGCTTCACCGGCCTGGACGCCATCGGGCCCTACGAGCACCTGGGCCGGCTGCCCGGGGCCGAGACCGTGTTCGTCGCCGCCGAGGCCGGGCCGGTCCGCGGTGACCAGGGCAGCCTGGCCGTCGTCGCCGACCGCACCCTGGCCGAGGTGCCCCGCCCCGACCTGGTCCTGGTGCCCGGCGGCCCGGGCTCGCGCGAGGCGATGCGCGACGAGCGGATCCTCGACTGGGTGCGCACCGCGGACGCCACCAGCACCTGGACCACCTCCGTCTGCACCGGCTCGCTGGTGCTGGCCGCCGCCGGGCTGCTGCGCGGGCGGCGCGCCACCTCGCACTGGACGGTCCTCGAGGCGCTGGCGGAGTTCGGCGCGGAGCCCACCGGCGAGCGGGTGGTGTTCGACGGCAAGTACGTCACCGCCGCGGGCGTCTCCTCCGGCATCGACATGGCGCTGCACCTGCTGGGCCGCATCGAGGGCGACGCCTTCGCCCAGACCGTGCAGCTGCTGACCGAGTACGACCCGCAGCCGCCCTACGACGCGGGTTCGCCCGAGAAGGCCCCGGCCGAGATCGTGGCGTACTGGCGCGGTCAGGGCGCCGAGGAGCTGCTGCGGGGCTGACGCGGCGTCAACCTCCTCGTCACACCTCGTAGGTGAAGCGCGGGGCGCGGCGCTCCAGGAAGGCGGCGACCCCCTCCGCGGGGTCGCCGCTGGTCCGCGCCTGCTCCGCCCAGTGCTCGTCCCGGTCGGTGCGACCGGTCGCGAACTCCTTGGCCGCGGCCTGGCTGAGCAGTGAGCGGGAGGTGAGGATCCCGGTGAACTCGGCGACCCGCTTGTCCAGTTGGCCGGCCGGGAGCACCTCGTCCACCAGGCCCGTGCGCAGCGCCCGCTCGCTCTCGATCAACTCGCCGGAGAACAGGAGGTACTTGGCGGTCGCCGGGCCCACCAGGGAGACCAGGCGCCGGGTGGAGGAGGACGGGAAGACGATGCCGAGCTTGGCGGGGGTGATGCCGAAGCGGGTGCCCTCCTCGGCGAACCGCAGGTCGCAGGCGGCGGCGAGCTGGCAGCCGCCGCCCACGCAGTAGCCGCGCACGGCCGCGAGCGTCGGCTTGGGGAAGGCGGCGAGGGCCTCCTCGGCGCGGACCGAGAGGGCCTGCTGGTGGTCGCCGGGCTCGCGCAGCGTGGAGATGTCGGCGCCGGCGCAGAAGGTGTCCCCGGCACCGGTCAGCACCAGGGCCCGCACGCCCCGGTCCGCGGCCAGCTCCTGGAGGAGCCCGGGCAGCTCGCGCCACATGCCCGTCGTCATGGCGTTGCGCTTGGCGGGGTTGCTGATGACGACCGTGGCGACCGCGCCCACGACAGTGTGTTCCAACGGCATGCGCCGGATGCTATCCGGGCACCGGGAACTTACGATCGACTGGGGGGTGCCGCGAGGAGGCGCTGATGGCCGGTAACGCTCCCGATGCCGTACGGGAGGGCAAGAAGCTCAGCCGCAGTTTCGGCTGGCTCGCCCTGCTCGGCGCGATCCTGGTGCTGGGAGGCCTGGTGGGCCTCGTCTACACGGGTGTCGCCACGCTGACGTCGATGCTGCTCTTCGGCTGGCTGCTGCTGGTCGGCGGCCTGGTCGGCCTGCTGCACGCGGTGCAGTCGCGGGGCACCAACTACTTCTGGCTGGGCGTGGTGGTGGCGGCCCTGAACCTGGCGGCGGGCCTGGTGGTGATCCGCCATCCGGGTGGCACCGCCGAGGCCCTGACGATGTTCGCCGCGCTGCTGTTCCTCACCGGTGGCGTCTTCCGGCTGGTGGGCAGCGTGGTGGTGCGCGGGCCGCAGTTCGGCTGGACGCTCCTCCAGGGCGCCTTCGGCCTGCTGCTCGGCCTGCTGGTGCTCTTCGACTGGCCGCACAGCAGCCTGTACGTGCTGGGCTGCTTCTTCTCGCTCGCCCTGCTCTTCGACGGCCTCGGCCTGGTCGCGATCGGGGTGGGCGGGCGCCGGGTGGTCAGCATGGTCTCCGACCGGCTGATCCCGGCCGGGCCCGAGGAGCCCGCCGCCGTGCCGGACGCCCTGGCGAAGCCCTCGGCGGACGAGCGCCCCGAGCGGGACGGCGGGTCAGAACCGGAGCAGGACGCGTCACGTAGCTGACCGGTTGCGCCCGACCCGGTCGCAAAGCGTCGATACCCGCTGACTTCTGTTCAGTGGCCCGGTACGGACCAAGCGATTCCCAACACTCGGACCGTGGCGACAATCGAGCACATCGAGCGCGAGGGCGGGGGCCGGACCATGGAGAGCCGCGGTAGCGTTCCGGCCCGGCCGGCTCCGTACGAGGGGGTGTGGCGGTTCACCGCGCCCGCCGTCGACGTCTCCGTCCCCCAGGCCCGGCACGCGGTCAGGGACCTGCTGCGGCGCCAGGAGGTGCCGCTGCGCGACGAGGTCCTGCAGGGCCTGCTGGTGATCGTCTCCGAACTGGTGACGAACGCCGTCCGGCACGCGGCCCTGCTCTCCCCGCAGCTGGCCGTCGAGGTGGCGATCGGGGCGGAGTGGATCCGGGTCTCGGTGGAGGACGACCACCCCTACCGGCCCAAGGCCCTGGAGGCGGACTACGCCACCACGGGCGGCCGTGGCCTGCTGCTGGTCCGGGAGATCACCCGGGAGGAGGGCGGCGCCTGCGACGTCGAGCACACCGCGAGCGGCGGCAAGATCATCTGGGCCGCCCTGCCCCTGGCGGTCGCGGTCACCAGCCCCCGGCCGGGCCCGTCAGCTCCCTGATCGCGGGGCGCGCCGCGTCCAGCACGGTCATGAACCAGGCGGAGAACGGCGCCGTGGCGTGCCGCTCGGCCAGCTCGTCGGCGGTCACGAAGGCGGTGTCCTCGATCTCCTCCGGGTCCGGCCGCAGACCGGCCTGCACCAGGCCCACGAACAGGTGGTTGTACTCCTGCTCCACCAGGCCCGAGTCCGGGTCGGGGTGGTTGTAGCGCACGGTTCCGGCCTCCGCCATCAGCGACGGCGAGACGCCCAGCTCCTCGTGCGTGCGCCGGGCGGCCGCGGCGAACGGCGCCTCGTCGGGGTAGGGGTGCCCGCAGCAGGTGTTGGACCAGACGCCGGGGGAGTGGTACTTGCCCAGCGCGCGGCGCTGGAGCAGCAGCCGGCCCGCCTCGTCGAAGAGGAACACGGAGAACGCGCGGTGCAGCTGACCGGGGGCCTGGTGCGCCGCGAGCTTCTCCGCGGTGCCGATGGTGTTGCCGTCCTCGTCGACCAGTTCGAGCATGATCGCGGGCTGGGTTCCGTTCGACGCGCTGCTGGTCGCGGTCGCTGGTGTGGTCGGCATAACCATCCTTCGCATCGGTCCTCGGCCCTTCCGGGCCACCTCAGTCTGCCGTACAAAAGCGGCTTGTCCGCACTTCGCCCTCCCGGACGTGCGTCCGGGAGGGCGAAGCGTCGTGATCAGGCCTCAGACGCCGAAGGCCTCCGGGTAGTGGATCGTGCCCTGCGGAACAGGCCCGGAACCGTCGAGGACGAGAGCCATCATCGCCTCGTCCGGCACCTCGAAACCTGGCCGGATCCCGTACTGCGACGCCCGTACGAATCCGAACCTCGGGTAGTACTCCGGGTGCCCGAGCACCAGGACGACGCGCTCCTCGCCGCGCAGCCGGGCCGCGTCGAGCACCGCCCGGACCACCGCCTGGCCGGCCCCCGTGCCCTGCCGGGCCGGGTCGACGGCGCACGGGGCGAGCGCCAGCGCTGGCTCCCCGTCCACGTGGCAGCGGGTGACCAGCGCGTGGGCGACGACGGCTCCGGCCGCGTCCTCGGCGACGTACGACAGGCCCGGCACCCAGGCGGAGGGGTCGGCGCGCAGCGCGTCCACCAGGTCGGCCTCGCCCGGAGTGGGGAAGGCCGCCTCGTTGACGGCGCGCACCGCCGCGGCGTCGGCCGCGGTCTCGGGCCGGGTGCGCCAGCGCGGGTCCGCCGGGCGCAGGACGTGGCCCGTGTACCCGTACTCCGCACCGTGCTCGCGGCGGGCCGCCAGATCCGCGCGGGTGGCCCGGAGCGCCTCCGCCATGCCGGGCGCCGCCGGGTCGGCCACCGCGGCGCGCTCGGCCAGCGGGCCGTAGTAGGCGTCCCAGTCGCTGTCGGGCTGGGTGTACGTGCCGAGCACGTGGTAGCCGGCCGCGACGGCCGCCGCGCTGTTGGCGGCGGCGGTGCGCAGCGGGTAGCTCGGGTCCCAGAAGGCGCGGGCCCCGGCGCTCGGCTCGGCGACGGTCCACTCGCACTCGCTCAGCACGAGCGTCCCGCCGGGGGCGAGCAGCCGCTTCCACTCGCGCAGCGCGGTGTCGAAGCCGACGCAGTAGGCCGAGCCCTCGGCCCAGACGAGGTCGAAGGACCCGTCCTCGAACGGCAGGTCGCCCATGTCGGCGCGGACGGTACGGATCGAGCCCGCCAGCCCGCGCTCCTCGGCGGCGCGGTCCAGCTCGGCCAGGAACGGCTCGTGCAGGTCGACCGCGGTGACCTCGGCGCCGGCCTCCTCGGCGAGGAGCAGCGCGGCGCGGCCCGGGCCGCAGCCCAGGTCCAGGACGCGCGGACGCCCGGGGAGCGGTCCCGCCAGGGAGAGGAAGCGGCGCGTGGTGGCGTTCGAACCCGGGCTCTGCCGGGGCAGGCCGTGGTGCAGCGCCCAGAAGGCGTCGGTGATGTCGGTGACGGAGGTGGTGTCGGGGGTGTCAGTGGTGCTGGTGGTGTTCTCGTTGTCGGACAACGTGGGGAACCCTTGTCTGGGGAGGGCTCCCGGCCGACGGACCGCTGGGTCGGATCAGCGTCGGATCAGCCGGGAAGCCGGAAGCTGGGGGATGGACCGGGCACTGCGCGGGGCAGCGTTCACCGTGACCGTCATCAACCTCAGCTCCTCTCACCACGCGTGACACGCGCGTCCATGCACATTCCTGTCTCCGTACATTCCGACTGTAACAGGGGGCGGTGACAGGGCCCGGGGGCGGCGGTCAGTGGCAGACCTTCGCCTCGTGCACCGCGTGACCCCCGGGTTCCAGCTGGAACGTGCAGTGCTCCACGTCGAAGTGGTCGCCGAGGCAGCCCTGCAGCTCGTGCAGCATCTTCTCGTGGCCCGCGCCCTCCAGCGCGTCCTGGCGCACCACCACGTGCGCGGAGAGCACCGGCAGGCCGGAGGTGATCGTCCAGGCGTGCAGGTCGTGGACGTCCTCCACCCCGTCCAGGCCCAGGATGTGGGCCCGTACCTCCGCCATGTCCACGCCCTTGGGCGCCGACTCCAGGAGCACGTCGAGGGTCTCGCGCAGCAGCTTGACGGTCCGCGGCACGATCATCAGGCCGATCACCAGCGAGGCGATCGGGTCGGCCGCCTGCCAGCCGGTCAGCAGGATGACGCCCGCCGCGACCAGCACGGTCACCGAGCCCAGGGTGTCGGCGAGCACCTCCAGGTAGGCGCCGCGCACGTTCAGGCTCTCCCGCTGGCCGCGCATCAGCAGGCTCAGCGAGATCATGTTCGCCACCATGCCGACCAGCGCGAAGACGATGGTCAGGCCGCCCCGGGTGGCGGCGGGCTCGATGAACCGCTGCACCGCCTCGACGAGCACGTAGCCGCCCACGCCGAGCAGCAGCAGGCAGTTGGCGAGCGCGGCCAGGATCTCCGCCCTGGCCAGCCCGAAGGTGCGGTTGCCGGTGGCCGGGCGGTTGGCGAAGTGGATCGCCAGCAGCGCCATGCCGAGCCCGATCGCGTCGGTGGCCATGTGCGCCGCGTCCGCTATCAGCGCCAGCGAGTCCGAGACGAGCCCGCCGACGATCTCCACCACCATCACGGACACCGTGATGCCCAGCGCGATCCTCAGCCGGCCGCGGTACGCGGCGGCGGCCGTCCCGGTCGGCGCGGGGCCGCCGTGGTCGTGCCCGTGTCCGTGGTTGTGCCCAGCCCCCATCGGGACCCCTCCGCATCGTCGTTCCGATCGCTTGCGAGCGGCCAGTGAACTACGGGTGGGGGGTATCCGGCAACACGGTACTGAACACCGTTGTCATATGCCCTGACCTGCAGTTACGTCCGCAGGTCAGGGCAGTGGGACGAGCCGCGCGCACGCAGTGTGAAGAGCCCCGCGCGAGCGGTACGAGCACCGTGCACGGGATCCCCGGCGGGCGTCGCTCAGGACGCGTCGCCGTGGTGCAGCCGCCAGCCCTCCCAGGCTGATTCGACCATCTCGCGCACGCCTCGCGACGCGGTCCAGCCGAGGTCCTTGGACATCCGGTCCACCGCCGCGACGGCGCGCGCCGCGTCACCCGGGCGCCGCGCCTCGACGACCGGCTCGAGACCGCTGCCCGTCACCTCGTTCACCAGGTCCGCCAGCTCGCGCACCGAGACGCCCTCGCCGCGCCCGATGTTGACCGTCAGGTCCTCGCCCGGCGCCAGCTCCGCAAGACCGCGCGCCACCGCGTGGTGCGCCTCCGCCAGGTCCGCCACGTGGATGTAGTCGCGCACGCAGGTGCCGTCCGCGGTCGGGTAGTCGGCGCCGAAGATCCGCGGCGCCTCGCCCCGCTCGATGCGGTCGAAGAACATCGGGATGATGTTGAACACCCCGGTGTCCGCCAGCTCCGGGCGCGCCGCCCCCGCCACGTTGAAGTAGCGCAGGCAGGCCGTGGTCAGGCCGTGCGCCCGGCCGGTCGCCCGCACCAGCCACTCGCCGGCCAGCTTCGTCTCGCCGTACGGGTTGATCGGCAGCGTCGGGGCGTCCTCCGAGATGAGCTCCGCGTCCGGCACCCCGTACACCGCGGCCGACGAGGAGAACAGGAAGCTGCGCACGCCCGCCGCGACCACGGCCTCGAGCAGCACGGTCAGCCCGTGCACGTTCTCGCGGTAGTAGTACAGGGGACGCTCCACCGACTCCCCGACCTGCTTCTTCGCCGCGAGGTGCACCACACCGGTCACGCCGTGCTCCGTGAGCACGCGGTCCAGCAGGGCGCGGTCCGAGACCGCCCCGCGGACCAGGGCCACCGAGGCGGGCAGCCGCGCGGCCACGCCGGACGTTATGTCGTCGAGCACCACGACGGACTCGCCCGCCTCGTCCATGGCCCGGGCCACGTGGGCTCCGATGTATCCCGCTCCACCAGTGATCAGCCAAGTCATGAAACAACCCTAGGTCCTGTCGTACGTGCTCAGGACCGCGGTTTGTGGGCGCGGGTCCCGATCCCCGATGATGATCTCGGCGCGGCCGCCCCGAACGGGCCGCGCGCACCGGAAACCGCGGTGAACTCGCACTTCCGGTCATCCGATAGCCTCTGCCGACGTGCCGCCGCCCGTGCACCGGGCCGTGCCGCCGCGCGCCGCCCTGTCAGCTCCAAGGAGTGAGTCCGTCTGTCGACCGCCATCCTCACCGGTCCGCCGGTACCCGGATCGTCGCTCGAGGGCGATCTGCGGTCGCTGGGCTTCGACGTCCGCGTCGCCCCGGGACCCGGTGACACCGCCGCCCTGCTCGCCGCCGTACCGGCCGACCGGCGCGTCGCCGTCGTCGACCCCCGCTTCGTCGGCCACGTCCACTCCCTGCGGCTCGGCCTGACCGACCCGCGCTTCCCCGCCGCCGCCGTGCCCGGCGCGCTCACCGCGCAGCCCGCGGCCCGGGCCGCGCTGGCCCGCGCCGTCGCCGGGGCGCCGACCCCCGACGCCGCCGCCGACGCCCTGGACGCCGACGGCACCGCCGTGCACCGCCCGGAGCTCGGCTCGCTCGTCGCGGCCGTGCCCGACGACCCGCAGAGCCGCAAGGAGACCCGGGACGCGGTCGAGGCCGTGGACGACGAGGCCGTACGGCTGAAGTCGGCGGTCAAGGCCCGCGACGGGTTCTTCACCACCTTCTGCATCAGCCCCTACTCGCGCTACCTCGCCCGCTGGTGCGCGCGCCGGGGCCTGACCCCCAACCAGGTCACCACCGCCTCGCTGGTCACCGCGCTGGTCGCGGCCGGCTGCGCGGCCACCGGCACCCGCGGCGGCTACGTCGCGGCCGGGCTGCTGCTGCTGTTCTCCTTCGTACTGGACTGCGCCGACGGCCAGCTGGCCCGCTACTCGCTCCAGTACTCCACGCTCGGTGCCTGGCTGGACGCCACCTTCGACCGGGCCAAGGAGTACGCGTACTACGCGGGCCTGGCCCTCGGCGCGATCCGCGGCGGCGACGACGTCTGGGCGCTCGCGCTGGGCGCGATGGTCCTGCAGACCTGCCGGCACGTCGTGGACTTCTCCTTCAACGAGGCCAACCACGACGCCACCGCCAACACCAGCCCCACCGCCGCCCTCTCCGACAAGCTCGACGCCAAGGGCTGGACGGTGTGGGTCCGGCGGATGATCGTGCTGCCGATCGGCGAGCGCTGGGCCATGATCGCGGTCCTCACCGCGCTCACCACGCCCCGGATCGTCTTCTACGCGCTGCTCGTCGGCTGCGCCTTCGCCGCCTGCTACACCACCGCCGGGCGGCTGCTGCGCTCGGTGACCCGCCGGGCCCGGCGCACCGACCGCGCCGCCCAGGCGCTGGCCGACCTCGCCGACAGCGGCCCGCTCGCCCAGGGCGTGGCGCGCGCCGTCCGCAAGGGGTGGAGCGCCCCCGTGCTCGCCGTCATCGGCGCCGCCGCGCTGCTCGGCACGGTCCTCAGCGCCCCCTACGGCTCCTGGGGCGTCGTGGCGCTCGCCGCCTTCTACGCGCTGTTCTCCGGCCTCGCCGTCGCCGCGCCCCTCAAGGGCGCCCTGGACTGGCTGGTGCCGCCGGTCTTCCGCGCCGCCGAGTACCTCACCGTCCTGGTGCTCGCCGCGCGCGCCGACGCCCCGCACGCGCTGCCCGCGGCCTTCGGGCTGGTCGCCGCGGTCGCCTACCATCACTACGACACGGTGTACCGCATCCGCGGCGGCACCGGCGCCCCGCCCGCGTGGCTGGTGCGCACGATCGGGGGGCACGAGGGCCGCACGCTCGCCGTCGCGATCCTCGCCGCCGTCCTGTCGCCGGCGGGCTTCACCCTCGCGCTCACCGTCCTCGCGGTGGCGATCGCCCTCGTGGTGCTCGTGGAGTCCGTCCGCTTCTGGGTCTCCTCCGGAGCACCCGCCGTACACGACGAAGGAGAAGCAGCATGATCGGCCTCGTACTGGCAGCCGGTGCCGGACGGCGTCTTCGCCCCTACACCGACACGCTCCCCAAGGCCCTCGTGCCCGTGGACGGCGACACCACCGTGCTCGACCTCACGCTCGGCAACTTCGCCGAGGTCGGCCTGACCGAGGTCGCCGTCGTCGTCGGCTACCGCAAGGAGGCCGTGTACGCGCGCAAGGAGGAGCTGGAGGCCACGTACGGCGTCACGCTCACCCTGATCGACAACGACAAGGCCGAGGAGTGGAACAACGCCTACTCCCTGTGGTGCGCGCGCGAGGTCCTCAAGCAGGGCGTGATCCTCGCCAACGGCGACACCGTCCACCCGGTCTCCGTCGAGAAGACCCTGCTGGCCGCGCGCGGCCAGGGGCAGCGGATCATCCTCGCCCTCGACACGGTGAAGCGGCTCGCCGACGAGGAGATGAAGGTCATCACCGCCGAGGGCGGCGGCGTCAGCCGCATCACCAAGCTGATGGACCCGGCCACCGCCACCGGCGAGTACATCGGCGTCACCCTGATCGAGCCCGAGGCCGCCGAGGAGCTGGCCGACGCGCTGAAGGCCACCTTCGAGCGCGACCCCGACCTCTACTACGAGGACGGCTACCAGGAGCTCGTCAACCGCGGCTTCCCGATCGACGTGGCCCCCATCGGGGAGGTCGCGTGGGTCGAGATCGACAACCACGACGACCTCGCGAAGGGCCGTGAGATCGCGTGCCAGTACTGAGCAGGCTCATCCCGTCCCCGGTCGTCGTCGACATCTCGCGCGGCGCCCTGGACGACCTGGCCGGCCTCCTGGCCGACCAGCGGATCTCCTCCTCCGGCAAGCTCGCGATCGCCGTCAGCGGCGGCTCGGGCCGGGCGCTCAAGGAGCGGCTGGCCCCGGCGCTGCCCGGCGCGGACTGGTTCCCGGTGGCCGGCGGCACGATCGACGCGGCCGTCAAGCTCGCCGACGACATCAAGGGCAACCACTACGACGCCCTGGTCGGGCTCGGCGGCGGCAAGATCATCGACGTGGCCAAGTACGCCGCGGCGCGGGTCGGCGTGCCGATGGTCGCCGTCGCCACCAACCTGTCGCACGACGGCCTGTGCTCGCCGGTCGCCACGCTCGACAACGACAACGGGCGCGGCTCCTACGGCGTGCCCACCCCGATTGCGATGGTCATCGACCTCGACGTGGTGCGCGAGGCCCCGGCGACCTTCATCCGCTCCGGCGTGGGCGACGCCATCTCCAACATCTCCTGCGTCGCCGACTGGGAGCTCTCCCACCGGCTGACCGGCGAGAAGGTGGACGGCCTGGCCGCCGCGATGGCCCGCACCGCGGGCGAGTCGGTGCTGCACCACCCCGGCGGCGTCGGCGACGACGAGTTCCTGGTGGTCCTCGCCGAGGCGCTGGTGCTGACCGGCATCGCGATGTCCATCAGCGGCGACTCGCGGCCCGCCTCCGGCGGCTGCCACGAGATCAGCCACGCCTTCGACCTGCTCTACCCCACGCGGCGCGCCTCGCACGGCGAGCAGGTCGGCCTGGGCGCCGCCTTCGCCATGTTCCTGCGCGGCTCCCACGCCGACGCCGGGCTGTTCACCGAGGTGCTGCGCCGGCACGGCCTGCCGGTGCTGGCCGAGGAGATGGGCTTCACCGCGGACGAGTTCGTACGGGCGGTGGAGTTCGCGCCGCAGACCCGGCCCGGCCGGTTCACCATCCTCGAACACCTCGACCTCACCCACGACCAGATCAGGGACGCGTACGCCGACTATGCCAAGACCATCCGTAGCTGAACTCCGACCGGTCGTTCACCCCGCGGGTGTGAAGGACCGGCGCAGCGGAGAGCACTGGGGCGGCCGCCTGTACATGCGCGAGATCTCGCTGCGCATCACCCGTCTCCTGGTCACCACCAAGGTCACGCCCAACCAGCTGACCTACGTGATGACCGTGTGCGGCGTGCTCGCCGCCCCGGCGCTGCTGGTCCCGGGGATCTGGGGCGCCGTCCTCGGCGTCGTCGCCGTGCAGCTGTACCTGCTGCTCGACTGCGTCGACGGCGAGGTCGCCCGCTGGAAGAAGCAGTACTCGCTGGCCGGCGTCTACCTGGACCGGGTCGGCGCCTACCTGTGCGACGCGGCCGTCCTGGTCGGCTTCGGCCTGCGCGCCGCCGACCTGTGGGGCGGCGGGCGCGTGGACTGGCTGTGGGCCTTCCTGGGCACCCTGGCCGCGCTCGGCGCGATCCTGATCAAGGCCGAGACCGACCTGGTCGGCGTGGCCCGCCACCAGGCCGGGCTGCCCGTGGTCCAGGACGCGGCCGCCGTGCCGCGCTCCTCGGGCGTGGCGCTGGCCCGCCGGGCCGCCGCCGCGCTGAAGTTCCACCGGCTGGTCCTGGGCATCGAGGCGTCGCTGCTGATCCTGGTCCTGGCGGTGGTCGACCAGGTCCGCGGTGACCTGTACTTCTCGCGCCTGGGCGTGGCGGTGCTGGCCGGCATCGCGCTGCTGCAGACCCTGCTGCACCTGGTGTCCGTGCTCGCCTCCAGCAGGCTGAGGTGAGTGCGATGAAGCTCGGTGCCGTGATCATCACCATGGGCAACCGCCCCGACGACCTGCGCGCGCTGCTGCAGTCCGTGGCCAAGCAGGACGGCGACCCGGTCGAGGTCGTCGTGGTCGGCAACGGCGCCCCGGTCACCGGGGTGGACGACTTCCCCTTCGTACGGACCGTGGACCTGCCCGAGAACCTGGGCATCCCCGGCGGGCGCAACGTCGGCATCGAGGCCTTCGGGCCGGGCGGCACCGACGTGGACGCGCTGCTGTTCCTGGACGACGACGGGCTGCTGCCGAACAGCGACACCGCGGCGCTGGTGCGCGAGGCGTTCGCCGCCGACCCGCGGCTGGGGATCATCAGCTTCCGCATCGCCGACCCGGAGACCGGTGAGACGCAGCGCCGCCACGTGCCGCGGCTGCGGGCCTCCGACCCGATGCGCTCCTCGCGGGTGACGACCTTCCTGGGCGGCGCCAACGCGGTGCGCACGACGGTGCTCGCGCAGGTCGGCGGGTTGCCGGACGCGTTCTTCTACGCGCACGAGGAGACCGACCTGGCCTGGCGCGCGCTGGACGCGGGCTGGCTGATCGACTACCGCTCCGACATGGTGCTGTTCCACCCCACGACCCCGCCGTCGCGCCACGCCACCTACCACCACAACGTGGCCCGCAACCGGGTGTGGCTGGCCCGCCGCAACCTGCCCGCGCCCCTGGTCCCGGTGTACCTCGGGGTCTGGCTGCTGCTGACGCTGGCCCGGCGCCCCTCGGGCCCGGCGCTGAAGGCCTGGCTCTCCGGTTTCCGCGAGGGCTGGCGCACCCCCTGCGGTCCCCGCAGGCCCATGAAGTGGCGTACGGTATGGCGGCTGACGCGACTGGGCCGGCCTCCCGTCATCTGACGGTCCCGGACCCGCGACGCGACGGCCAGATCCACGGGGGAACCGGCCGCCACCTGCCCCGCGCCCAGACTGCCGCGCATCTTGAACACGAAAGTTTCAACTTGTGAGTGACACAACCCATGACGGAGCGATCGCGACGACCGCCCCGCCGTCCCCGGACGAGGGCCTGACGCCGGCGCAGCTGGCGGCCAAGTACGGGCTCGCGGTCAGCGGAGCCCGCCCCGGGCTCGCCGACTACGTCCGGCAGCTGTGGGGGCGCCGCCACTTCATCCTGGCGTTCTCCCAGGCGAAGCTGACGGCCCAGTACGCCCAGGCCAAGCTCGGCCAGCTGTGGCAGGTGGCCACGCCGCTGCTGAACGCCCTGGTGTACTACCTGATCTTCGGCCTGATCCTGAACGCCAGCCGGGGCATGGGCACGGACATCTACATCCCGTTCCTGGTGACGGGCGTGTTCGTGTTCACCTTCACCCAGAGCGCCGTGATGGCCGGCGTGCGGGCGATCTCCAGCAACCTCGGCCTGGTGCGCGCGCTGCACTTCCCGCGCGCCTCGCTGCCGATCTCGTTCACCCTCCAGCAGCTGCAGCAGCTGATGTTCTCGATGCTGGTGCTGTTCCTGATCGCCATCGGGTTCGGCCACTACCCGTCGCTCAGCTGGCTGCTGATCGTCCCGGCGCTGGCCCTGCAGTTCGTCTTCAACACCGGCCTGTCCATGATCATGGCCCGGCTCGGCGCGAAGACGCCGGACCTGGCGCAGCTGATGCCGTTCATCATGCGCACCTGGCTGTACGCGTCGGGCGTGATGTTCTCGATCCCGAAGATGCTGGCGGACAAGCCGGCCTGGATCACCGACGTCCTGATGTACAACCCGGCGGCCATCTACATGGACCTGATCCGGTACGCCCTGATCGACGGGTACGGCTCCGAGAACCTGCCGGCGCACGTGTGGCCGGCGGCCCTCGGCTGGGCGCTGTTCATCGGCGCGGCCGGCTTCGTGTACTTCTGGAAGGCAGAGGAACGGTACGGCCGTGGCTGACAAGGACAACGGCGGTCGCGTCCCGACCGTCATCGCGGACGACGTCCACATCGTCTACCGGGTGCACGGCGGCTCCGGCGGCAAGGGCAGCGCCACCGCCGCCCTGAGCCGGATCGTGCGCCGCGACAAGACCGGGGAGTCCCGGGGCGTGCGCAAGGTGCACGCGGTGCGGGGCGTCTCCTTCACCGCGTACAAGGGCGAGGCCATCGGCCTCATCGGCACCAACGGCTCCGGCAAGTCGACGCTGCTGCGCGCGATCGCCGGGCTGCTGCCCACCGAGAGCGGCCGGGTCTACACCGACGGCCAGCCGTCGCTGCTCGGCGTGAACGCGGCGCTGATGAACGACCTGACCGGCGAGCGCAACGTGATCCTGGGCGGTCTTGCCATGGGCATGTCGCGCGAGGAGATCCGCGAGCGCTACCAGGGGATCGTCGACTTCTCGGGCATCAACGAGAAGGGCGACTTCATCACCCTGCCGATGCGCACGTACTCCTCCGGCATGGCCGCGCGGCTGCGGTTCTCCATCGCCGCCGCCAAGGACCACGACGTGCTGATGATCGACGAGGCGCTGGCCACCGGCGACCGCCGCTTCGCGATCCGCTCCGAGGCGCGGATCCGCGAGCTGCGCCAGGAGGCCGGCACGGTCTTCCTGGTCAGCCACAGCAACAAGTCGATCAAGGACACCTGCAACCGCGTCCTCTGGCTGGAGAAGGGCGAGCTCCTGATGGACGGCCCCACGGACGAGGTCCTCAAGGCGTACGAGCGCGAGACCGGCAAGTAGGGCCGGTCCCGCCCGCCGGCGGCCCCGCCGGAGCACCCCGCTCCGGCGGGGCCGCCGCGTGTCCGGCCGGGCACGCGGCGTCAGCGGCGCGGGCGGGTCGCGTTCAGGCCATGGAATCGTCAAACGTGTGTCAAGTCCCGTGGCGGATGGGAAGGTTGGCCCGAATCGCGGCGTTGTCGTAATCCGCCGAACACCCCGACGCGTCGTCGCGCGTTGTACAACGTAAGCTGTACCGGTGCTGATTCGCGGCAAGTGGGGCGATACCCCCCTGGGCCACCCGCCGAGCCGGGCGGTCACCCCGCTGGATGGACCGGCGGCGTGTCCGAAATAGGATGTATTGGGTCGGCAGTGTAGAACGGGAGATGTGACGGCAATGACGGAAAATCTCCAGGTCCACGAAGGTTTCGCCGTCCCGGCGCCGGACGCAGCCCGGTGACAGGTACCCAACAGATGCGATCCGGCGACGCCACCGCGCGCGCGACCCTCGACAAGTCCGCCGACGAGAACTTCCCCGTCGCCCCCTTCTTCCTGCCGCGCGCCTGGCGCGGCGACCTGATGGCCGTGTACGGCTACGCCCGCCTGGTCGACGACATCGGCGACGGCGACCTCGCCCCCGGCGGCGCCGACGCCTGCCACCTGGGCGTGGACCCCGCCAGGAGCGACGACCGGCTGCTGATGCTCGACGCCTTCGAGGCGGACCTGGGGCGCGTCTTCGACGGCGAGCCCCGCCACCCGCTGCTGCGCGCCCTGCGCCCCACCGTCGAGCGCCACGCGCTGACCCCCGAGCCGTTCCTCGCCCTGATCGCGGCCAACCGGCAGGACCAGCTGGTGCGCCGGTACGCCAGCTACGACGAACTGCTCGCCTACTGCGAGCTGTCCGCCAACCCCGTCGGCCGCCTGGTCCTGTCGCTGACCGGCACCGCGAGCCCCGAGCGGATCCGCCGCTCCGACGCGGTCTGCACGGCCCTGCAGATCGTCGAACACCTCCAGGACGTCGCCGAGGACCTCGGCCGCGACCGCGTCTACCTGCCCGCCGAGGACCTGGAGCGCTTCCGGGTGTCCGAGGCGGACCTGGCCCGGCCGACCGGGGGCGCCTCGGTGCGCGCCCTGGTCGCGTACGAGGCCGAACGCGCCCGGGAGCTGCTGAATGAAGGCACCCCGCTGGTGGGTAGCGTCCACGGCAGGCTGCGGCTGCTGCTCGCCGGGTTCGTCGCCGGCGGCAACGCCGCCCTCGCCGCCGTGGCGGCGGCGGGCTTCGACGTCCTTCCCGGGCCGCCCAGACCCACCAAGTCACGGCTGACGCGCGAAGTGGGAGCCGTCTTGCGAAGAGCGCGTAGAGAGGGGTGAGCCGGACCGTGGAGGGACACACGCAGACGTCCGCGTCGGTACAGGCGGCGTACAGCTACTGCGAGGCCGTCACCGGACAGCAGGCCCGCAACTTCGCCTACGGGATCAGACTGCTGCCCACCGACAAGCGACAGGCGATGTCGGCGCTCTACGCCTTCTCGCGCCGCGTCGACGACATCGGTGACGGCACGCTGCACCCCGAGGCCAAGCTGGAGCGCCTGGAGGGGACCCGCGAGATCCTCGGCCGGGTCCGCCGCGGCGAGGTCGAGGACGACGACACCGACCCGGTGGCCGTCGCCCTCGCCGACACCGCGCGGCGCTTCCCGGTCCCGCTCGGCGGGCTCGACGAGCTGATCGACGGCGTCCTGATGGACGTGCGCGGCGAGACGTACGAGACCTGGGACGACCTGAAGCTGTACTGCCGGCGCGTCGCGGGCGCCATCGGGCGCCTCTCGCTCGGCGTGTTCGGCACCCAGCCCGGCGCCCAGGGCGTCGAGCGCGCCCCCGAGTACGCCGACACGCTGGGGCTCGCCCTCCAGCTCACCAACATCCTCAGGGACGTCCGCGAGGACGCCGGCAACGGCCGCACCTACCTGCCCGGCGACGACCTCGCCAAGTTCGGCTGCTCCGCCGGGTTCCACGGGCCGACCCCGCCGGCCGGCTCCGACTTCGCCGGACTCGTCCACTTCGAGGTGCGGCGCGCCCGCGCGCTGTTCGCCGAGGGCTACCGGCTGCTGCCCATGCTCGACCGGCGCAGCGGCGCCTGCGTCGCCGCCATGGCCGGCATCTACCGGCGCCTGCTCGACCGCATCGAGCGCGACCCCGAGGCCGTGCTGCGCGGCCGCGTCTCGCTGCCCGGACGCGAGAAGGCGTACGTCGCCGTCCGCGGGCTCTCCGGACTCGACACCCGGCACATCTCCCGCGCCGCCCTCAGGGGGCGCGCGTGAGGGGCCGCCGCTCCACGCCCCGGCCGCGTCGCGGCAACCGGTGCGCAACCCTCCGCTCCCGCCCCGCGTCCCAGACTGCGACAGTGCGAGGGGGGAGCGCATGACCGAGGACACCCTGCGCCCCGCCCCGCACGCCGTGGTCGTCGGCGCGGGCCTGGCCGGCGTCACCGCCGCGCTCGAACTCGCCGGCGCGGGCGTGCGCGTGACGCTGCTCGAAGGCCGCCCCCGCCTCGGCGGGCTCGCCTTCTCCTTCCGCCGCGGCGGACTCACCGTGGACAACGGCCAGCACGTCTACCTGCGCTGCTGCACCGCGTACCGCTGGTTCCTCGACCGCGTCGACGGGGCCGCGCTCGCGCCCGTGCAGAACCGTCTCGACGTGCCCGTCCTCGACGTGGCGCACCCCGCGGGGCCCCGGCTCGGACGGCTGCGCCGCACCGCGCTGCCGGTCCCGCTGCACCTCGCCGCCAGCCTCGCCACCTATCCGCACCTCTCGCTGGCCGAGCGCGCGAGCGTGGGCCGCGCCGCCCTCGCGCTGAAGGGCCTCGACCCGGCCGACCCGGCGCTGGACGAGGTCGACTTCGGCAGCTGGCTGGCCCGGCACGGCCAGTCGCCGCGCACCGTCGAGGCGCTGTGGGACCTGGTCGGCGTGGCCACCCTCAACGCCACCGCGCCGCACGCCTCGCTGGGCCTGGCCGCCATGGTCTTCAGGACCGGCCTCCTCTCCGAACCGGGCGCCGCCGACATCGGCTGGGCCCGCGTCCCGCTCGGCGAACTGCACGACACGCTCGCCCGCAAGGCCCTGGACGCCGCCGGGGTGCGCACCGAGCTGCGCACCCGCGTCACCCGCATCTCCCGTACGCACGAAGGACGTTGGGAGGTCGACGTGCCCGGCGAGCGGATCGGGGCCGACGCCGTGGTGCTCGCCGTGCCTCAGCGCGAGACCCACGACCTGCTGCCCGAGGGCGCCCTGGAGCACCCCGAGCGGCTGCTCGCCATCGACACCGCGCCCATCCTCAACGTCCACGTCCTGTACGACCGCAAGGTGCTGCGCCGCCCGTTCTTCACCGCGCTCGGCAGCCCCGTGCAGTGGGTCTTCGACCGCACCGAGGCCTCCGGGGCCACCGGGGGCCAGTACCTGGCGCTGTCGCAGTCCGCCGCCCAGGACGAGATCGACACGCCCGTGGCCGATCTGCGCGCCCGCTACCTGCCCGAGCTGGAGCGGCTGCTGCCCGCCGCGCGCGGCGCCGTGGTGCGGGACTTCTTCGTCACCCGGGAGCGGACAGCGACGTTCGCCCCCACCCCGGGGGTCGGCCGGCTCCGCCCGGCGGCGCCCACCCGCGCACCCGGCCTGTACCTGGCCGGCGCGTGGACCGCCACCGGCTGGCCCGCGACCATGGAGGGCGCCGTGCGCAGCGGATTCAGCGCCGCGGCCGCCGCCCTCACCGCCCTCGGCCGCCCCTACGTACATCCGCTGCAGGAGGCGGCATGAGCCCGAGTACTGGAACAAGAGGAGAGACCGTGCCGACTGTGCCCCCGGTGAACCCGGCCGTCGACACCGCCGAAGTGACCGCGCTCCTCGAGCGCGGACGGGCCCTGTCCACGCCGGTGCTGCGCGCCGCCGTCGACCGGCTCGCCGCTCCGATGGACACCGTGGCCGCCTACCACTTCGGCTGGATCGACGCCCAGGGCAACCCGGCCGACGGCGACGGCGGCAAGGCGGTGCGCCCGGCGCTCGCCCTGCTGTCGGCGGAGGCGGCGGGCGCGGCCCCCGAGGTCGGCGTGCCCGGCGCGGTCGCCGTGGAGCTCGTGCACAACTTCTCGTTGCTGCACGACGACCTGATGGACGGCGACGAGCAGCGGCGGCACCGCGACACGGTGTGGAAGGTGCACGGCCCGGCCCAGGCGATCCTGGTCGGCGACGCGCTGTTCGCGCTGGCCAACGAGCTGCTGCTGGAGATCGGCACCGTGGAGGCGGGCCGGGCCACGCGCCGGCTGACCACCGCGACCCGCAAGCTGATCGACGGTCAGGCCCAGGACATCTCCTACGAGCACCGCGAGCGGGTCACCGTCGAGGAGTGCCTGGAGATGGAGGGCAACAAGACCGGCGCCCTGCTGGCCTGCGCCGCCTCCATCGGCGCGGTGCTCGGCGGCGCCGACGACCGCACCGCCGACACCCTGGAGGCCTACGGCTACCACCTGGGCCTCGCCTTCCAGGCCGTCGACGACCTGCTCGGCATCTGGGGCGACCCGGAGTCCACCGGCAAGCAGACCTGGAGCGACCTGCGCCAGCGCAAGAAGTCCCTGCCGGTGGTCGCCGCGCTCGCCGCGGGCGGACCGGCCTCCGAGCGGCTCGGCGAGCTGCTCGCGGCCGACGCCAAGAGCAATGACTTCGAGAGCTTCTCGGAGGAGGAGTTCGCCACCCGCGCCGCGCTGATCGAGGAGGCCGGCGGGCGCGAGTGGACCGCGCAGGAGGCCCGGCGCCAGCACGCCGTCGCCCTGGAGGCGCTGGACCGCGTGGACATGCCCGGCCAGGTGCGGGCGCAGCTCGTCGCGCTCGCCGACTTCGTCGTCGTACGGAAGAGATGATCGCCATCGCCATATGACTCGCTAGTCGCCGGCCGGGGGACGCTCTTGGGGCCCCCGGCCGACGGCAGACCCGCATCAAGCAGCACCACGAACTGCGTGAAGGGGAAGCCATGACAGCGACGACCGACGGAAGCGCCGGGGCCGTGGAGCCCCGGGCGGCCTCGGCCAGCGACACCACCGGGAGCACCACCTCCGCCGCCCCCGCCGCGAGTGACGTCCGGGACGCCGCCGCGCGGGCGACCCGGGCCTCGGTCGAGTACCTGCTGGCCGGGCAGGACGCCGAGGGCTGGTGGAAGGGCGACCTGGAGACCAACGTCACCATGGACGCCGAGGACCTGCTGCTGCGCCAGTTCCTGGGCATCCTCGATCCGGCCACCACCGCGGCCGCCGCGCTCTTCATCCGCGGCGAGCAGCGCGAGGACGGCACCTGGGCCACCTTCTACGGCGGTCCCGGCGACCTCTCCGCCACCATCGAGGCGTACGTCGCGCTGCGGCTGGCCGGGGACGCCCCGGACGCCGCGCACATGGCGAGGGCCTCCGCGTGGATCCGGGCGCGCGGCGGGATCGCCGCCTCCCGGGTGTTCACCCGGATCTGGCTGGCCTTGTTCGGCTGGTGGAAGTGGGACGACCTGCCGGAGCTGCCGCCGGAGCTGATCTTCCTGCCCAAGTGGTTCCCGCTGAACATCTACGACTTCGGCTGCTGGGCCCGGCAGACGATCGTGCCGCTCACGGTGGTCTCCGCGCACCGGCCGGTGCGGCCCGCGCCGTTCGCGCTGGACGAGCTGCACGCCGACGCCCGTACCCCCAATCCGGTCAAGCCCCTTGCCCCGGCCGCCAGTTGGGAGGGCTTCTTCCAGCGGCTCGACAAGGCGCTGCATGCCTACCACCGGGTCGCGCCGCGCCGGCTGCGCAGGGCGGCGATGGACTCGGCGGCCCGCTGGATCATCGAGCGGCAGGAGAACGACGGCTGCTGGGGCGGCATCCAGCCGCCCGCCGTGTACTCGGTGATCGCCCTGCACCTGCTCGGCTACGACCTGGACCACCCGGTGATGCGCGCCGGGATCGCCTCGCTGGACCGTTTCGCCATCCACCGCGAGGACGGCGCCCGGATGATCGAGGCGTGCCAGTCGCCGGTCTGGGACACCTGCCTGGCCACCATCGCGCTCGCCGACGCGGGCCTGGCCCCGGACCACCCGGCGCTGGTGAAGGCCGCCGACTGGATGCTGGGCGAGGAGATCGTCCGGCGCGGCGACTGGGCGGTGCGCAAGCCCCAACTGGCGCCGGGCGGCTGGGCGTTCGAGTTCCACAACGACACCTACCCGGACATCGACGACACCGCCGAGGTGATCCTCGCGCTGCGCCGGGTGCGCCACCCCGACCAGACCAGGGTGGACGCCGCGATCGCGCGCGGCGCCCGCTGGAACCTGGGCATGCAGTCGAAGAACGGCGCCTGGGGCGCCTTCGACGCCGACAACACCAGCGCCTTCCCCAACCGGCTGCCGTTCTGCGACTTCGGCGAGGTCATCGACCCGCCGTCGGCCGACGTCACGGCGCACGTGGTGGAGATGCTGGCCTGGGAGGGCAAGGCCCACCACCCGCGCACCCGGCGGGGCGTGGAGTGGCTGCTGGCCGAACAGGAGGCGTCCGGCGCCTGGTTCGGCCGCTGGGGCGTCAACTACGTGTACGGAACGGGCTCCGTGGTCCCGGCGCTGACCGCGGCCGGCCTCTCCACTGGGCACCCGGCGATCCGCCGGGCGGTGGCCTGGCTGGAGTCGGTGCAGAACGACGACGGCGGCTGGGGCGAGGACCTGCGCTCCTACCGCGAGCAGAGGTGGGTCGGGCAGGGCGCCTCCACCGCCTCGCAGACCGCGTGGGCGCTGCTCGCCCTGCTCGCGGCGGGGGAGCGGGACTCCAAGGCGACCGAGCGCGGGGTGGCCTGGCTGGCCGAGACCCAGCGCGAGGACGGCTCCTGGGACGAGCCGTACTTCACCGGCACCGGCTTCCCCTGGGACTTCACCATCAACTACCACCTCTACCGGCAGGTCTTCCCGCTCACCGCGCTCGGCCGCTACGTGCACGGCGAGCCCGGGCCCGGCGGGCGCAGGGGCGGGGAGGGCTGATGGGCGAAGGCCCGGAGCCGGCCGGCTCCACCGCGCCGCTGCTGGTCGCCTGCGCGCTCGGCATCGAGCGGTTCGCGCTGCGCGGCGGCGACCGCGGCGGCGCCGCGGGAGAGGTCCGCGTGCTGCGTACGGGCATGGGCCCCCGGCACGCCGAGCGGGCGGTCGCGCGGGCGCTGGCCGGGCCGCGGCTGCGCGACGCGGCCGTCATCGCGTCCGGCTTCTGCGCGGGTCTGGCCCCGGGGATGCACCCGGGCGACCTGGTGGTGGCCGACGAGACCAGGGGCCCGGGCGGCACCACCGCCTGCGAGGGCACCGAGCTCCTGGTCAAGGAGCTGGCCCGGGCGCTGCCCGGGCGCACCGTCCACACCGGACCGCTGACCGGGTCCGACCACGTGGTGCGCGGGCCCGAGCGGGCCGCGCTGCGCGCCACCGGGGCGATCGCGGTGGACATGGAGTCCGCCGCGACGCTGCTCACGGCGCTCGCCGCGGGGCCGCGTCCGGTTGCCGCCGTCCGAGTGGTCGTGGACGCTCCCGAGCACGAACTCGTCCGTATCGGCACGGTGCGCGGTGGAATATCTGCCTTCCGTGTTCTTCGTGCCGTACTTCCCGCTTTTTTCGAATGGCACCGTTCTTTGCTGCTCCCCAGGAGGTGAGCCGTATGGCCATGCCGCTCCGTCAGACCATCCGGGTCGGGACCTATCTCTTCGAACAAAAGCTCCGCAAGCGCGAGAAGTTCCCGCTCATCGTGGAGCTGGAACCGTTGTTCGCGTGCAACCTGAAGTGCGAGGGCTGCGGCAAGATCCAGCACCCCGCGGGGGTGCTCAAGCAGCGCATGCCGGTCGCCCAGGCGGTCGGCGCGGTCCTCGAGTCCGGCGCGCCGATGGTCTCCATCGCCGGCGGAGAGCCGCTGATGCACCCTCAGATCGACGAGATTGTCCGGCAGTTGGTGGCGAAGAGGAAGTACGTCTTCCTCTGCACCAACGCCATGCTACTGCGCAAGAAGATCGAGAAGTTCACGCCGTCGCCGTACTTCGCGTTCGCCGTGCACATCGACGGGCTGCGCGAGCGGCACGACGAGTCGGTCGCCAAGGAGGGCGTCTTCGACGAGGCGGTGGAGGCGATCAAGGAGGCCAAGCGGCGCGGCTTCCGGGTCACCACCAACTCCACCTTCTTCAACACCGACACCCCGCAGACCATCATCGAGGTGCTCAACTTCCTCAACGACGACCTCGAGGTCGACGAGATGATGATCTCGCCCGCGTACGCCTACGAGAAGGCGCCCGACCAGGAGCACTTCCTGGGCGTGGAGCAGACCCGTGAGCTCTTCAAGAAGGCCTTCGCGGGCGGCAACAGGCGGCGCTGGCGGCTCAACCACTCGCCGCTCTTCCTGGACTTCCTGGAGGGCAGGGCCGACTTCGACTGCACCGCGTGGGCGATCCCGAACTACTCGCTCTTCGGCTGGCAGCGGCCCTGCTACCTGATGAGCGACGGGTACGTGCCCACCTACCGCGAGCTGATCGAGAAGACCGACTGGGACAAGTACGGCCGGGGCAAGGACCCGCGCTGCGCCAACTGCATGGCGCACTGCGGCTACGAGCCCACCGCCGTCCTGGCCACCATGGGCTCCCTCAAGGAGTCCCTGCGGGCCGCCCGCGAGACCGTCGCGGGAAACCGCGGGTGACGTGATGCCGGCCGAGCCCGTGCCACTGGGGCTGCCCGAGCCGCCGGCCCGGCCGATCGCGATGCGCCGCACCTCGCGGCGCATCGAGGTCGGCACGGTGCCGGTCGGCGGGGGAGCGCCCGTATCGGTGCAGTCGATGACCACGACCCGTACGTCGGACATCGGCGCGACGCTGCAGCAGATCGCCGAGCTGACCGCGTCGGGCTGCCAGATCGTGCG
>NZ_JBEOYE010000015.1:0-61191 GCF_040296945.1 Streptomyces sp. NPDC001941
CGTACCCCGGGTTCCGTACGACCGGCTCCAGGAAGAGGGACGATGAGGCAACAGACGCGTTCCGGGTGGCTGTCGGTGTGGGGGGTGGTGGTCCTGGGGCTGCTGGTGTTCGCCGCCCTGCGCCCGGACGGCGCGGCGGGCCCGCCGCAGCCCGGCGCCGAGCAGGGGTTCGGCACCCGGCACGGCGCCGGTCCCGCCGAGCGCGCCGCCCCCGCGCCGGGCGGCGGACCGCGGGCCCTCCCCCGGTCGGAGCCGGTCCGGGTGCGCATCCCGCAGATCCGGGTGGACGCCCCGCTGGTCGGCCTGGGCCTGGACGCGGACGGCCGCCTCGCGTCGCCGCCCGAGGCCGAGCCCGGTCTCGCCGGGTGGTACGCGGCCGGGGCCACCCCGGGCGAGAAGGGCACCGCCGTCATCGGCGGCCACGTCGACGTGCCCTCGGGCCGGGCCGTCTTCTACGACCTGGGCGCCCTGCGCAAGGGCATGACCGTCGACGTGGCCCGGGCCGACGGCACGACCGCCGCGTTCGCGATCGACGCCATCGAGGTGTACGACGCTGACGCGTTCCCGGACGACAAGGTGTACGGGGACGCGGGACGCCCCGAACTGCGCCTGATCACCTGCGGCGGTGGCTTCGACGAGAAGGCGCACCGCTACCGGGGCAACGTGGTCGTCTTCGCCCACCTCACGGGCACGAGCGAGGACGGGGGCGGGCACCGGAGCGGGAACGGCGGCGGGGACGGATCGGCGAAGGCCGCCGTGTGAGCGCCCGTGTGAGCGGCCCGGGGGGGCCGCCGGGGGCCTACTCCCTGCGCCGTCCGCCGACACCGCCCGCGGGCACGATCTCCGCGATGCGGACGAGGTCCCGCGCGGTGAGGTCGAGGCCCTCGGCGGCGATGTTGGCGGCGACCCGCTCCGGGTCGCGCGAGCCGGGGATGGGGACCACGTACTCCTTCTGCGCGAGCAGCCAGGCCAGGGCGAGTTGGGCGAGGGTGGCGCCCTTGGACTCGGCGAACGCGGCCAGTTCACCGGCGAGGGCGGCGTTCGCGTCGTAGTGGGCGGGACTCCACCAGGCGAGGCGCTGGCGGAAGTCGTCGGCGGTGTAGTGCTCGCGCGAGGTCACCGCGCCGCTGAGGAAGCCGCGGGCCAGCGGCGAGTAGGCGACGAGCCCGATGCCGAGCTCCTCGGCGACGGGGAGCAGCGGCGCGACGTCGTGCGGGGCGAACACCGAGTACTCCTCCTGCAGCGCGGAGACCGGGTGCACGGCGTGGGCGCGGCGGACGGTGTCCTCGTCGGCGTTGGAAAGCCCGAAGTACCTGACCTTGCCCGCCGCCACGAGCTCCGCGACCACGCCCGCGACGTCCTCCGCGGGGACGTCCGGGTCGGGCGCGTGCTGGTAGAGCAGGTCGATCGTGTCGGTGCCGAGGTGGCGCAGGCTGTTGTCGACGACCGCGCGGACGTGGTCGGGGCGCGAGTCGCGGCCGCCCTCGCGGGTCAGGCCGAACTTGGTCGCGATGGTCACCTCGTCGCGGACCGGTGCGAGGGCACGGCCGAGGAGCTTCTCGCCCTCGCCCCACCCGTACATCTCGGCGGTGTCGAAGTGGGTGGTCCCGAGGTCGTGCGCGCGGCGGACGGCGGCGACCGAGCGGTCGTCGTCCGCGGGGCCGTACCCCGTGGCGGTGCCCATGGCGCCGTATCCGATCGCCGACACGACCAGACCCTGATCGCCCAGCTTCCTTGTCTGCACGAGCCACTCCTTGTGTCGGACCGGACCACCGGAAGGCCGGGTCGCGCACCCACCGTACGGGCGGAGGCGGCCCGGCCACAGGGGAGCGCGGGAATTGTTCACGCGATCGAAAGGCCTGTTTACGGGGAGGGTGCCGGGGCACGCGATGATTACCGCGACAGCGGCTTTCCAGCGAATGAGGAGGCATGTCCATGAGTGCCGGCGAGAAGGCCAAGGCGAAGACCGAGCAGGCCAAGGGCGGCGCCAAGGAAGCCGTGGGCAACGCCCTCGGCAACGAGCGCATGGCCGCCGAGGGCCAGGCCGAAAGGCGTACGGGAGACGCCCGGGAGGCCAAGGAGAAGACGAAGGACGCCTTCAAGCACTGACGCCTCCGAATACGGGGCCGCGCCATTCCTTTCCCTTCCGTGAATGGCGCGGCCCCGTTTTCCGTTTCCCGTCCCTTTTCCCGGACGCGCTTCAGGCGGGGTCCTCGGCGTCCGTGGTCCCGGGCGGGCCGGAGTGGTAGAGGATCTGCCAGGCGACCGTGGCGAACAGGGCGAGCACCACGCCCCAGGTCGGCAGGCGGGCGCCGAACGCGGCCACCGCGAGGGGCACCAGGATGCACGGCAGGGCCCAGGCCGCGATCCAGGCCGGGCGGGGGCGCGCGGGCAGCGCGGCCAGCAGTCCAAGGGTGAAGTAGAGGGTGAGGGCCGCGCACACCAGCCAGCGCGCGGGCGCGGGCAGCACGGAGTCGGCGTGCGCGACGGCGATGCCGAGTCCGGCGGCGAGCGCGGCCAGGGCGGCCGTGGACACCGCGTGCAGCAGCATCACCAGGCGTGGCGACAGGACGCGGCTGCGCAGGTGCGGGACGCCGTTGGAGCCGTACAGCAGGCTGAGCGTCCAGAGGGAGGCCAGGAGCGCCAGCGCCGCGACCCCGGTGGCGGCCAGGCGCGGCGTCCAGTCCTCCAGGTCGGCGGCGGCGTCGATGACCTGGATGACGCCCTCGCCCAGGACGATGATGACGTAGAGCCCGAGGCGTTCGGCCAGGTGGGCGGCGTCGGTGTGCGCCTCGTGCAGGCGCGGCCTGCCCTCGGGCACGTGCTGGCGGCGGCCGTGCTGCGGGCGCGCGTCCTCGCGCACCCGCCGGTCCTGCGCCTGTCGCAGCGCGCGCTCGCGGGAGAAGGCGAAGAGGGCGAACAGGTCGAGAGCGATCCCCAGCGCCCACAGGCGGTAGCGCCACGGGTCGTCGACGAAGAGCGAGGCGAGCCAGGGCGCGGCCCCGGTGCCGATCTGGGCCAGCGGCCAGTCGGTGACCACGCTGCCGCGCTGCCAGACCCGCCCGGCCAGCCAGCGCAGTGCGGCGTAGGCCAGGACGAACGAGACCGCCTGCACCGTGTCCGTACCGCCGGACCCGATGCTGTGCACGGCCGCCGCCATCACCGCCATGCCGGACATCGCGCCGAGCAGGACGCTGGTGCGGGCGGTGCCCGCGGCCACGTCGCCGTACACGACGAAGCCGGCCCAGGTGATCCAGAACGCCGCGTAGAGGACCCCGTAGAGCGCCAGGTCGCCCCAGGTCGGGCCGGAGTGCAGCAGGTGGGCGAGCTGGCCGACCCCGGCGACGGCGATGAGGTCGAAGAACAGCTCGTTCCAGCCGGCGTGCCGCTCGGGAGCTGGGACGGGGGCGGGAGCGGATCCGGCTCCTCCGGTCGCGTCGGGTGCGTCGTGTGCGCTGGCCTCCATGCAGCGATCATCGTGCGGCGCGGGCGGCGGGGCGCGGTGGGCGGGCCCGTCCGGACGCCACGGGACGATTCCCGACGTGCATCGGGACACTGCGCGTACCGGGAGGCTGCGTGTTCATCGGGAGGCTGTGTGTTTATCGCGTACGAAGTCGGACAACCGGACACGTGTCGCCGGGCAGCACCGGCCCTCGGGCCCCACCGCTCCCACGGCGACGGCGAACAGACGACGAAACGTCGTGGTCGAACGTGATTGGAGTGGCAGCCGTGGCTTCCAAGAACAACGCGAAGAACACCCCAAAGACCCCCGGGAAGACCCCTGGGAAGGCCCCGGGCAAGACGGCGAGCATCCCCCGCTACACGGTCCCCGGCATCGCCGTCGAGGACGCCGGGACCGTCATCGACCTCCTTCAGGAGCGCCTGCACGCGCTCAACGACCTGCACCTGACGCTGAAGCACGTCCACTGGAACGTCGTGGGCCCGCACTTCATCGCCGTCCACGAGATGGTCGACCCGCAGGTCGACCGCGTCCGCCTGATGGCCGACGACGTGGCCGAGCGCATCGCCGCCCTCGGCGGCGTCGCCACCGGCACACCGGGCGCCCTGGTGTCCGCGCGCGGCTGGGACGACTACAGCGTGGGCCGCGCCGACGCGATCGCCCACCTCGGCGCCCTCGACCTGGTCTACACCGGGCTCATCGAGAGCCTGCGCACCGCGATCAAGACGGTCGGCGAGATCGACCCGGCCACGGAGGACCTGCTGATCGGCCAGCTGCGCGACCTGGAGCAGTTCCAGTGGTTCGTACGGGCGCACCTGGAGACCGCGGGCGGCACCCTGAGCACGGCGGACGCCTCCAGCGAGGCGGAGGCGGCGCGGAAGGCCACGAAGAAGTAGGCACCGCGGGGCGGGCGCTCCCACCGGCCGCGAGGCGGTTGTGACGCACTCGGCGCCCGGTTCAACTCGTGTGGGTGAGCGCTTTCCTCCTTGCCGGGGAACCGGGCGGGCGGCAGGGGTGAACCCCGCCCGCCGGGCGTGTCCGCGAGGGGGGCGGACGCGGTTGTGCGGGGCATGAGTACGCAATCGACCAGCCCGATACTGGCCACCGCTCCCGTCGTCGCCCACGTCATCGTCGAGGGGGCGGGCGCCGACGTCGCGCCCGGGGACATAGTCGCCCTCACCTGCACCGTCGACGGACCGCACACCCTCCGTATCGCCCTGGGCGGGCAGGCGGACCACTACAGCGTCTCCCCGCTGCGCAAGACGCTCGGCATGGCCTCGGCCCTCGGCTACCGGGACCTGGTCCTGGACTGCCGGGCGCTCGACTTCTGCGACAGCGCGCTGCTGAGGGTCCTGGACGCCTGGCACCACTCCGGCGGCACCTGCACCGTGGTGCGGCCGCCCGCCCAGCTGGAGCGGATGCTCGACATCCTCCCCACGTGCCACCGGCCGCTGAGGATCGCGAGCGAGTACGACTCCGTACTACCGGAACTACCGGACGAGTACGACTCCGTGCCGAGCGAGTACGAATCCGCAGCGGACGCGGGCGCGGCGCTGCCGCACGAGGTGGGCGCGTGCCGATGACGTTCCTCGCCCTGACCTGCGGACCCGCCCTGCTCTCCGTCGCCCTGCTGCACTGGCCCCGCCGGGGCGGCAGGGCCCCGGCCCGGTCCCGTACGGGATCGCGTACGGCGCCGACCGCCTGAGGTCCCGTCACCCGCCCCTCGACCATGACATGACGCGGGGTGCCCCGGTCCGCACCGCACCGGGGCACCCCGCGTCACTGGGGATGGCCCCCACCCGTCACTTCGACATGATGAAGTCCAGCGCGCCCCCGGACGCCGTCGTCCAGAACGTGACCAGCTGGCCGTCGTCCCCGTACAGCGTCTGCACGGGCAGGGGCACGTCGACCGACTTGCCCACCTTGGTACCGACCTTGCGGCCGCTGAGGGTGAGCGTGACGCTCGTCGCCGGGTACTCGTCCATCTTGCCCCCGGCCACCAGCAGCGCGGCGTACGCCTCCTCGGCCCTCCCGAGCCGCATGGGCTTCCCGGGGTCCGGGCTGCTGCCCTGGATCACGGGGGTCGTGCGCTTGGCGTCGCCGATCTTCACGAAGGGGTAGTGGTAGACGTCGCAGGTCCTGTCACCGACGTTCTGCACGGTGATCAGCAGGTGGCGGGCGTCCTTGCTATCGGCCGGCTCCTTCTGCGCGGAGACGGCGAGTTCCTCCATGGTGCAGGCCGGGACGGCCGTGCCGCCCTTGCCTCCGTCGCCGCTCTTTCCCGTGGACTCCGTGGGCGGGAGCGGGACCTTGGTGCTCGGCGAGGCGGAGGTGGAGGGGGCGCCGCCCGGCAGCGCCGAGTCCGTCGCCTTCGGGCTGCCGGGCGTCCCGGAGGCCCCCGTGTCCTTGTCCCCGCCCGGTTGGCAGGCCGTGGAGGTGAGGAGGGCGGCGGCGACGGCCGCGCCCAGGACGTAGGGCTTCAGGACCGTCTTCAGGCCGGTGCGATGCGCGCGGCGCGTACGGTTTCCGTGGACAGGAGCATGCATGGTGGTCCCCCGTGGCCGGCGCGAACCGGCCGGACTCGGCTGATCTGAACGGCGCCCGGGCGAAGGGATTCACCCCGCCCGGCACCCCTGTCGAACGTACGGGGACCACCTGCCGCGACGCGTCCAACCAGGGGTGTAACTCCCGCTCCAACCAGGAACGTACGGGCGGTCCCACGCGCCGCCGCCGGGCGCGGCCGGTGATTTCGCCGATGCCCGGCGCCCCGGCCCGGGGCCAAGGTGGCTGCCCCATCCCCTGCGAAAGGGCTTCCACCGTGCAGCAGTTGACCCGCACGCACCAGGCGCGCCGCGGGCGCGCCCTCCGCACGTTGCTCGCGGCGCTCACGGCCGCCGCCGCACTCATCGCCGTCCCGGCCCCGGGCGCCAGCGCGGCGGACGAGAACCCGTACGAGCGCGGGCCCGCGCCGACCGTGACCAGCATCGAGGCGGTGCGCGGCCCGTACGCCGTCTCGCAGACCAGCGTCTCCTCGCTGAGCGTCTCGGGGTTCGGCGGCGGTACGGTCTACTACCCGACGTCCACGGCCGACGGGACGTTCGGGGCCGTCGCCGTCTCCCCCGGCTACACGGCCTACCAGTCCTCCATCGCCTGGCTCGGTCCCCGGCTCGCGTCGCAGGGCTTCGTGGTGTTCACGATCGACACCCTCACCACGCTCGACCAGCCCGCCAGCCGGGGTCGTCAACTCCTGGCGGCACTGGACTACTTGACGCAGCGCAGCGCGGTGCGGGGGCGGATCGACGCGAGCCGCCTGGCCGTGGTGGGCCACTCCATGGGAGGCGGCGGCACGCTGGAGGCGGCCAAGAGCCGCCCGACGCTCAGGGCGGCGGTCCCGCTGACCGGCTGGAACCTGGACACGAGCTGGCCGGAGGTGCGGACCCCCACGCTGGTCGTCGGCGCGGACGGTGACACGATCGCGCCGGTCGCGACGCACTCCGAGCCGTTCTACCGCAGCCTTCCCGGAACCTTGGACCGCGCGTACCTGGAGCTCAACAACGCCACGCACTTCACGCCGAACTCCTCGAACACGACGATCGCGAAGTACAGCGTCGCGTGGCTGAAGCGCTTCGTGGACGACGACACCCGGTACGAGCAGTTCCTGTGCCCGCTGCCGTCGCCCGGCGCGACGATCGAGGAGTACCGGGGCAACTGCCCGCACACCTCGTAGCCCGGCACCCCGGCACGAGCGCGGGAGACCGCCCCTGGCGGCCTCCCGCGTCGTCCGGCCGGGCGCGGCGGACGCACTTCTTCCGCGCGTGCTGACCGGCCGGTAACGTGACGGAAATGCCCGCGCCAACGGCCCGTTCCGCCCGCGCGACGCTCTCCGAGTGGAGGCTCGCGCCGCACCCGGACCCCACCGTGCCGCCCCTGCTGGTCGCGCTCGGCGCCGACGTGCGCGCGGCCGTGCTGCTCGTGGCGGCCGGGCACGAGGACCGGGCCCGCGCGCCGGGCGCCCCCCTCGACGCGGTGCTGGCCGCCTGCGCGGCCGCGGGGATCGGGCCGGGCGCGCTGGCGGCCGCCGAGGCGGCCGGGCTGGTGGAGCGGCACGGGGGCGCGATGCGGCTCGCACCGGCCCTGCCGTACTCCCTGGTGCGCGACCGCGTGCCGTACGCCGTGCGCCAACTGGCCCACCGGCGGCTCGCGTCGGCGCTCGACACGGCGCGCGACCGCCTGGCCCGGCTCACGCAGAACGCCCTGGGCGCCGAGGATCCGCGCGGACAGGCCGCCCTGTTCGTCGCGGCGGCCGAGCGCGCCCTGATCGACGGACTGCCCGGCCGCGCCTCGGAGTTGACCGCCTCGGCACAGGCCCTGCCGGCCGACGGCGCGACCCTCGCGCGCGCCGCGCACGTGCGCGGCCGTGTGGCGCTGCGCGACGGACCGGTGGCCGATGCCCGCGAGACGCTGATGGTCGCGGCCCGCCTGCTCGCCCCGCACGACCCGGCCGCCTCGCTCAGCGCCCGCTTGGAGGCGGCCGAGGCGTCGTGGGCGCTGGGGGACGCGGCGGCGTACCGCGAGGCCGTCTGCTCGGAACGGGACGGCCGGTGCGCCGACTGCGCCGGCGCGGGACGGGGGCCGGTCGGCGCGGGCAGCGTGGCGGCCCACCAGCGCAGCGGCATGTGCGCGGTCCTGCGCGGGGACGCGGACCGGTTCGCGGCCGGAGCCGTGACGCTGCGGCACGTGGTCGACGCCGGCTCGGACGAGGACGACGCCGAGGAGCTCCTGCGCGCGGGAGCGACGGCGCTGGTGCTGGGCGACCTCGCGGCGGCGTCCCGGATCACGGGGCGGGCCCTCGCGCAGGCGCGTGCGCACGGCCTGCCGGCCCTCGTGCCGCGCGCCCTGGAACTCCTCGCGTACGCGGAGCTGCGCGCGGGCCGCCACGCCCGGGCCCGGGTGTACGCGGAGGACGGGGTGCGGTGCGCGTCCGCCGGAGGCCAGCGCAACGTGCTGGCGCACCAGCACGCCGTGCTCGCCCTGGTCGCCTCCCTGGACCGGGACGGCCGGGCCGTGGCCGCGCACGCCGCCGTCGCCGAGGCCGTCGCGGGAGGCCACGGCCTCGTACAGGCGTCGACGCTGACCCAGTGGGCCCTGGCGCGTGCGGACCTGGCGCGCGGGCGGGTCGTGGAGGCGGCGGCGCGGCTGGCCCCGGTGGTGCGCCCCGGCCCTCGGCAGGGTCACTTCGCGGTCCGGATGCTCGCGGTGCCGTGCTTCGTGGAGTCGCTCGCCCGCACGGGGGCGCCCGGGCCCGCGCGGGGCCCGCTGGAAGAGTTCCGGCGGCGGCCCGACTTCGCCGCCGATCCGCAGGCCCCCGCCCAACTTGCCCGCTGTGAGGCGCTGTTGAGCGCCTTGGAGGGGGCGCCCGAGGCCCGCACAGAGGAGTGGTACGAGCGGGCGCTCGCCGAACACCAGCAGGCGGGCGGCGACTTCGAGCGGGCGCGGACCCTGGTGCTGTACGGCACGTGGCTGCGCCGTGAGCGTCACCCGGTGAGGGCCCGCCGGTACCTGAGGGACGCGCTGGTGGCGTTCGAGCGGTGCGGGGCGCGAGTGTGGGCACAGGCCGCGGGGGCCGAGCTGCGGGCCACCGGAGCGACGGCCGGGACCGGGCGGCCGGTCGGCGCGCTGGCCTCGTTGACGCCGCAGCAGCTGCGGATCGCGCGGAGCGTGGCGGAGGGGGCGACCAACCGGGAGGTGGCGCACCAGCTGTCGCTGAGCGTGCGCACCGTGGACCACCACCTGCGCAACGTGTTCGCGACGCTCGGGGTCCGGTCGCGGGTGGAGCTGTCGCGGCTGGTGGCGGATCAGGCCGGGTGAGACAGCGGTGTGCGCTCCCGTCGCGGCAGCAGGAGCGGGGTGGCGAGGATGAGCAGCCCCGCGACCGTGAGGGTCGTGCGCGGTCCCGTGGCGTCGGCGAGCAGCCCGCCGAGGGCGGTGAGGACGGCGATGGACGCCTGCTGGCCGATCGACCAGGCCGACAGGGTGCGGGCGACGAGGTGGTCCGGGGTGTGTTCGAGCCGGTAGGTGGCGAGCACCGGGCTGTACAGGCTCATGTTGACGATGATCGCCAGCTCGACGGCGATCACGGTGACGAGCCCGACGACGCCGGGACGCACGAAGGCCAGGCCGATCAGCCAGACGGCGCGCAGGGTGCCGACGGTCCGGAAGACCCGGTGCGTGCCGTGGCGGGCCACCACGCGGCGCGCCAGCCGCGAGCCGATGAGCCCGCCGAGGCAGGGGGCGGCGAAGGCGAGGCCGTACTGCCAGGGCGGGAAGTGGAGCTGGCGCAGCAGGAGTACGGCGAGGACCGGTTCGGTGGCCATGATCAGGCCGGCGACGAGCAGCTGGTTGAGGTAGAGCGCGCGCAGGCCGGGGTGGCCCATGATGTGCCGCCACCCGTCGAGCAGCGCGCCCGCCCGCAGCGGCGTCCCGCCGGTCGTCCGCGGCTTCTCCTCGCGGCCGCCGATCGCGGTGACGCCCAGCGCGGACAGCAGGTAGCTGAGCGCGTCGGCCACCACGGTGGTGACCGGTCCGAACAGCCCGATCGCCGCTCCGCCCAGCGGCGGTCCGATCGCGATGGAGCTCCAGTTCGTGGACTCGAACCGCGCGTTGGCGACGAGCAGGTCGTCGGGCCGCACCAGGGCCTTGAGGTAGGCGCCGCTCGCCGCGTTGAAGGAGATCTTCGCGGCGGCGACCACGGCCGAGACCACGAGCAGCTGGACGAAGCCGAGCAGTCCGGCGGCGTAGGCGACCGGGACCGACGCCATGGCCGCGAACCGGACCAGGTCCATCGTGATCATGACCGGGCGCTTGCGCCGGAACTCCACCCAGGGCGCGAGCGGCACCGCGACCAGCGCCCCGACCGCGGGCCCCACCGCGGACAGCGCGGACACCTCGGCGGGGCCGGCGTGCAACACCAGTACGGCGATCAGCGGCAGCGCCCCGAACCCGAGGCCGGAGCCGTACGCGCTCACCGCGTACGCCGCCCACAGCCAGCCGAACCGCCGGCCCAGCCGCCTCCTGCCCACCATCCCGGCGCACTCCCTCGTTGTCCCGTGTCCCGTCCGACGTCGCACCTTCGGCACCGCCCGCGATCCCGCGGGAACAATCCCGGGTTGCCCGAGCAGAGCTAAGCGGGCCGGACAACGCCAGGTCAAACAACCCATTCACCCCTCATCCACAACCATCGGTTGTTGAATAGGGTGGGTCGGCATGGACCTCGAAGCAGTGCGCACCTTCGTCGCCGTCGCGGAATCGGGCCGCTTCCAGCGGGCCGCCGCCGACCTCTCGATCACCCAGCAGGCCGTCTCCAAGCGCGTCGCCGCGCTGGAGGGCACCCTCGGCGTACGGCTGTTCACCCGCGCCGCGCGCGGCGCCGAGCTCACCATCGACGGGCAGGCCTTCCTGCCCCACGCACGCGAGCTGCTGCGCGTCGCCGAGCGCGCGGGCGCGTCCGTGCGCCCCGGCCGCCGCCCGCTGCGCGTCGACGTGCTCGCCTCGCGCAGCGCGCAGTCGGGCCTGATGCGCGCCTTCCACCGCGCGCACCCCGACGTCGAGCTCGACGTGGTGATGCTGCACGACATCGAGGCGGCGACCGCCGCCGTGCGCTCGGGCGCGATCGACGCGTCCTTCCGCGCCGTCAACGCGCCCGGCCACCCCCTTCCCGAGGACGTCGCGGCCGTACGGGTGCTCGACGAGCCCCTCCAGCTGCTCACCGGCCCCGCGCACGCGCTGGCCCACGCCCGGTCGGTCACGGTCGCCGAGCTGACCGGGCACCGCATCTGGATGCCGGGCATCGCGCCGGGCACCGAGTGGGGCGCCTACTACGACGACCTGGTCGCCGAGTTCGGCCTCACCATCGAGGTGACCGGGCCCAACTTCGGCTCCGACGCGCTCCTGGACACCATCGCCGACACCCCGGCCCTGGCCACCTTCATGGGCGAGCACTCCCGCCTGATCTGGCCCGCCGGCCACGGACTGCGCCGCATCCCGGTCACCGACCCGACACCGGTCTACCCGCACTCCCTCATCTGGCACCGCGACAACCCGCACCCCGCGCTGCCCACCCTCCGCACCCACCTCGCCACCGCGGCGGCGGGACAGGACGCGGGCGGCACCTGGACACCGGGGTGGACGCTGCCGCGCTGACGTCCCGCCCCGAGCACGACCGCGAGGATTGCCGTGGCCCTGACGAGGTACCCGCTCCCCGACGACACGACGGCCCCTCCCGACGGGGCCCTACACGACGGGGTGAGACCGGTGGCGCACGGCGACGCAGGAGGGCCGCGGGAGCGCGGTGGCCGCACGAGGGCCCGGGCGCCCCGGGAACGGGGCCCGGGAAGCGGCGGCCCGCGCCGGGCGCGCGGCTCCCGGCTGCGGGAGGTCGTGGCTGACGACGCCGTCTCCGTGCGCCAGGTGTCCGTACGCCCCTCCCTGGCGGCGCTCCAGCTGCGGCGGGGCGGGCCCGGGAAGCCGGTGCCCCTGGACGCGCGGGCGCTGCGGCGGGCCGCGACGGCGCTGACGTACCGGATGCCCCTGTCGAGCCGGGTCGCGCGGGCGCGCAGATACGCCCTCGCGGTGGCGGGCGGGGTCCTGGCGGGCGGCGCGGTCACCTACCTCACCCGGGGCGGGCGCTCCGGCTGAGGGATGGATCGGACGGGTCCAAGGCCTTCGGATCGGGCGGATCCGAGGCGACCGGACGGATCTGCGGCGATCGGATCGGACGGTTCCAAGGTGATCAGACGAGTCCGAGGTGATCGGATCGGACGGATCCGAGGTGTTTGATCCCGAAGATCCTGTCAACGTGAAGAGTATGAGCATTTCGACGCGCGAGGTGGAACGGAAGTACGAGACCACCACCCGGGGCCCTCGGTCCCGGGGGAAGGGCGACGCGTCGCTGCCCGACCTCACGGGCGTGGCGGGCATCGCCTCGGTCGCCCCGCACACCGAGCGGCTCGACGCGGTCTACTACGACACCGAGGACCTGCGGCTGGCCGGGAGCGACGCCACGCTGCGGCACCGGACGGGCGGCGGCGACGCGGGCTGGCACCTCAAGCTCCCGCTGGGCGGGGACGGCCGCGAGGAGATCCGCAGCCCGCTGTCCGAGCACGTGCCCGGGGAGCTCGCCGACCTGGTCCGGTCCCGCACCCGCGGCGCCCCGCTGCGACCCGTGATCCGCATCCGTACGGAACGCACCGTCCGGGAGCTGCGCGACGCCGAGGGGACGGTCCTGGCCGAGCTGAGCCTCGACCGGGTCCGGGCCCGCTCGCTGACCGGCGGGAGCCGGAAGGCGGCGTGGACCGAGATCGAGCTGGAGCTGGCCGCGGGCCAGCCGCCGCTCCTGGACGCCGTGGAACGGGTGCTGCGCAAGGGCGGCATCCGGCGGGCGGAGCACCCGTCCAAACTGGTGCGCGCCGCCCGGGCCACGGGCCACTCGCCACCCGAGGGCTCCTCCTCGGCCGGGGCCGTGAAGGGCTCCCCCGGCGCACACGTCGTGGCGTACGTCTCCGACCAGGTCGAGCACCTGGTACGGCTGGATCCGGCAGTGCGTCGCGACGAGCCCGACGCCGTGCACCGGATGCGGGTCGCCTGCCGCCGGCTGCGCAGTGCGCTGCGCTCGTACCGCTCCGTCCTCGACCGCCGCGCGACCGACCCGGTGCGCGACGAACTCAAGTGGCTGGCCGGCGAGTTGGGCGAAGAGCGCGACCACGAGGTGCTGCGCGGGCGACTGACGCGGGCGCTGGACGACGTGCCGACGCAGGACGTGCTCGGGCCCGTGCGGGCCCGGCTCCAGGTGTGGGACGCGGCCGGCGGCGAGCACAGCCGCCGGCGCAGCCTCGCCGCCCTGACCGATCCGCGCTACGACCGCCTCCTCGCATCACTGCACGCGCTGACCACCCGCCCGCCCCTGCGCCGCAAGGCGAACGCGAAGCCGGGGAAGGTCATGCGCAGGGCCGTACTGAAGGAGTACGGCCGGCTCAGGTCCCGCACGGAACGGGCACTCGCCCTCCCCCAGGACGCGGAGACGGCCGAACTGGACCGCGCGCTGCACGAGGCCCGCAAGGCGGCGAAGAAGGTACGGTACGCGGCCGAGGTCGCCCGGCCCGCCCTGGGCAAGCCGGCGAAACGCTTCGGCAAGCGGGTCAAGGCGGTGCAGCAGGTGCTCGGCGGACACCAGGACAGCGTGGTGGCACGGCAGTTGCTCCGCGACCTGGCACTGAGGGCGGAGGCATCGGGCGAACCGTCGTTCACCTGGGGCCTGCTGTACGGCGAGGAACGCCGCAGGGCGCGCGCCCGACGCGCCGAACTGCCAGCCGCGTGGAAGCGGGCGAGCGCCACCAAGTACAGCAAGGCATTGACGACTTGACCACCTCGGCCACGTCCGACCCGAGGGGCGGACGTGGCCGATCCCGGAACCCCACACCCCCCGACATCTCACCAAGCCCCAAGGAGAGGCAGCACCATGACCACCACCCCCGCACGCGTCCTGGCCATCACCACGAACTACGGCGTCGAGCAGGACGAACTCGTCGTCCCCGTACAGCACTTGCGCGACGTGGGCGCCCAGGTCGACATCGCGGCGGTCGAGTCCGGCGACATCGAGACGCTCGTGGGCGACCGCGACCCGGGACGGACCGTCCCCGCGACCCACGCGCTCGCCGACGTCTCGACGGACGACTACGACCTGCTCCTGATCCCCGGCGGCACGATCAACGCCGACTCGCTGCGCCTGGAGGCCCTGGCCATCCAGGCCGTCCGGGACTTCGCCTCGTCCGGCCGCACCGTCGCCGCGATCTGCCACGGCCCGTGGCTGGTGGTGGAGGCGGAGGTGGTCGAGGGGAAGACCCTGACCTCGTACCCCTCGGTCGCCACGGACATCCGCAACGCGGGCGGCACCTGGGTCGACGAGGAGGTGTTCTCGTGCGGCGCGAACGGCTGGACGCTGGTCACGTCCCGCACCCCCAAGGACCTCCCCGCCTTCCTCAAGGGCATCGACGAGGCCCTGGCGTCGGCGGCGAGCTGAGCCGGGCGGCCGGGTGACGCCGGGGCGGCCCCCGGCGTCACCAGGTGCCGATGACGCCCTCCCACCACCAGTCGTCGGGGTCCTGCGCCGCACCGCACGGATCGATCGCGTGCGCCTTGTCGATCGCGTCCTGGAGCATCGGGCCCAGCTGTTCGTCGTCCGCCGCGTAGAGCACGAGGAGGGCGCTCTGCGCGAAGTACCACCGCCAGGCGATCTCCACGAAGGCCCGCACCGAGGAGTTGAAGGGAACGACGTCCCCCAGCTCGTCGGGGAAGCCGACGACGCGGCCGTCGGGCTCCACCGCGGCGACCGTGTGTTCCCAGAAGCGCCCCAGGCGGTATCCGACCAGGTCGTGCGACTCGATCTCCGGGCCGCTCGCCGCCTGGACGGCTCCGGCCAGCAGCACGGAATCGGGCTTGTCGGGCGCGAAGACCGGGACGCCCCAGTTCCTGAGCGCCTCGGCCTGGTCCCCGGGGATGCGCCAGCCGGTGGACGCGTCTCCTGCGCGCGACGCCTGGACCCCGCTCCCGGCCCGGCCGATCAGTTTGGTGAAGGGGAGTTCCAGCGCGAGGCGGTAGTCCCGGCGGGCTTCTTCGGGCGTGCGCTCCATGATCCGTTCCGTACCTTCCGTGGGTCTTCGCTCTTCCGTGGCCCGTATCCCATTCTCCCGGGTCCGGCCGGTCACGTCACAGCGGACCGCACTGCCCGGGCCCGGAGCACCAGATGATCGTCTCCGTGATGTCCTTCCTGGTCGCGCGCACCGTGTCCTGGGATTGGGCGATCTTCGTCTTGTTCATGTTCTGGGTCGTCGGCCCATCGGGGTCGAGGCTCCAGGAAATGCTGTTCTGGGCGTTCTTGAACTGTACGAGGCGCGTCGCGCAGAGGTTGGGCTTGCTGGTGCACGGTTGGCGTTCCGAGTAGATGGCGACGACCGCGTCAGGGCTGATCTTGTTCGCTGCCAGGTAGTCGTTGATGATTCGCTCGGAGTGCTTGCCCTTCACCTCGTTGCGGGCCGCCACGTAAGTGGTCTTACCGTTCTGCTCGATCGCGTAGATCGCCACGTTCCCGCCCCCCTCCACCTTCTGCAGCTGGCGGAGCTTCGCCGCGAGTTGCGCCAGCGGGTTGGTGGGTTCGTTCAGGAGCGTCCTGCCACAGCTCCAGTCCCAGTTGTGCACCAGGACGTTCGCGGTGCCGGAGCCCACGTAGTAGGTGTGCAGGCCCTGCACGGTGAGGTCGAAGGTGATCCGGGTGCGGGTGTAGCGGTCGACCGTGGACACGCGCACGGGGGTGCCGTCCGGGGCGCGCAGCCGGGCCCCCGGACCGATCTCGCCCGCGTCGGCCCAGCGCCGCTCGTCGGTCAGCCAGAACGGGTGGGTGTCCGTGGCATCGAGCGTCGCGGCACCGTCGGCCGTCCTCAGCGCGAGGCGGGTGAAGTGCTTGTCGCCGCGGGTGACGATCGTGTCGACGACGCGCCGCCCCGAAGTGCCGCCCGTGTAGGGGTCCGTGGCGAGGACCTGGTCACCGACGCGTATCTTCTCGATCGCGCGGCGGGTGCCGTCTGCGAGGAGGACCGGCGTACCGGCGAGGAAGCTGTGCGGGACCGCGCAGGCCTCGTCCTCGTCCTCGTCGTCCTCCGGCTTCTCGGGCTCGTCCGGTTTCTTCGACGGCTCCGGCTTCTTCGGCGGCTCCGGCTTCGGCTTGGCGTTCTCCGCGTCGAGCTTCGCCTTCGCGGCGGCGAACTTGTCCTCGGCGGTCTTGACCTTGCCACGGGCGTCGAAGACGTTGCCGATCTTTCCCTTGAGGTCCCAGGCCAGCTCCAGGACCTTCTTGACCTTGCTCGCTCCCTTCTTCCAGTCCCACGGCTTGTAGTACTTCTTCGCGAACTTCCCCGCCACGCCGCCGATCAGGCCCGTCAGCACGTCGATGACGGCCTGTCCGCAGGTCGCGAGCTCCTGCTTCATCACGCATTCGAAGGGGTTCTTCAGTCCCAGCTCGTCGGCGAGGATCTCCGCGAGCTCCAGGGCCGTCGCCTTCGCCTTGTCCTCGCTGGTGCGCTGGTCGTTCTTCGCCGCCTCCAGCTCCTGCTGGGCCGCCTCGAACTCGATCTGCGCCTGCGTCTTCTCAGGCGGTGCCGGCGGCTCGGCCGGAGACGACACCTCGTCCACGGGAACGTCGGCGCCTGGCGGTGGTTCCGCGTCCGGCGGCCCGTCTGCCGCCGCTTCCTCGCCACCCGTCTCGCAGGGACCACCGGTGAGGCACGTGATCTGAGCGACTACCTTGTCCGTCAGCGTCTGTCCGACGCCTGTCGCCACCAGCGCCCCGATGATCGCCGAGACCAGCAGCACCAGGCCCAGGTACTCCACGGCGGTCTGCCCCGACTGGCGGTGCGCCCGGCCGCGGGACGGTCCGCGGGAGCGAAGGCCCAGCAGCCGGGCCCGCGTTCGCGGAAGGCCACCGGAGCCGGTCTTGCCTGTGCGCACGCGCGAGCCCTGACGAGGGTGTCTTAACGGCATACACGTGAAAGTAGCGATGTGCTTGCCGCGCGGGATGGGCCCCAGGACCCAGCCCCGGACCCAGAGCGGGGCCCACGGCCGGACCTCCGCCGGCCCTGGTCACGACATCGCTGAAGCGCGCGCACCGAACTCCGGGGCGTCGGACTCGGCGGCGGTGCGCAGGGCCGACTCGACGCGGCGGTTGCTCGTCATCGTCGACGTGACCGCGGTCATGGCGAGCAGCAGGCCCGCGGCGGCGTACAGCGGGGTGCGTACGTCGTAGGCGGTGGCCAGCCAGCCGCCGAGGAAGGCACCGAACGGCGCGGCGCACATGGCGAGCATGCGCGAGGTGGAGGCGACCCGGCCCATCAGGTGGGCGGGGACGACGGCCTGGCGCAGGGAGGGGGCGAGCACCATCGTGGCGCCCATGCCCGCTCCGCAGACGGCGAGGGCGAGACCGGCCACGTACGCGTTCGGCGCGGCGGCCAGGCCCAGGACGGCGAGGCCCTCCAGCGCGGCCGTGCAGGTGAGCGCGGTCCCGGTGCCGAGCCAGCGGCCCAGGAAGGAGGCGACGGCCGCGCCGAGCAGCCCGCCGGTGGCCTCCGCCGTGAGGAGCAGGCCGAAGCCGAGGGTGCCGGTGCCGAGCCGGTCGTGGGCGAAGAGGGCGAGCACGGTCTCGACGGCGACGAAGGCGACGTTCCCGACCGCCGGACGCAGGGCTAGCCCGAGCAGCAACCGGTCCCGGAAGACGTACGAGGCACCGGCCCGCGCCTGTCGCAGCAGCGACTCACGGACCTGCGGCACGGGCCGGGGCGTGGCGGGCAGCGACCGTACGAGCAGTGCGGAGACGGCGAACGACACCGCGTCGGCGAGCAGCGGAACCGCCCGCCCGAGCGCGAGCAGGGCGCTGCCCGCGGGCGGTCCCGCGAAGCCCGACGCGGCGGTCTGGGCGCCGCGCAGACGGGAGTTGGCGCGTTCCAGGAGCGCGGTGTCGCGGCCGAGCAGGTCGGGCAGGTAGGCCGTGGCGGCCGTGTCGAAGAAGAGCCCGCCGATGCCGAGCAGGAAGGCGACGGCCGCGAGCAGCGGAATGCTCAGGGCGTCGAGCGCCGCGGCCCCCGCGGGGACCGCGAGCAGCACCGCACGCAGCACGTCGGCCACCCACATGGTGCGCCGCCGGTCCCAGCGGTCCACCAGGGCACCGCCGAGCACGCCGAAGAGCAGCCACGGCAGGGTCCCGGCGGCCGTGACGACGGCGAGTGCCAGGGGGTCCCGCGTGAGGGTCAGGGCGAGCAGCGGCAGCGCGGCGTGTGACACTCCGTCACCGAGCGAGGAGACGGTCTGCGCGGTCCACAGCCGTCCGAAGCCCGTCGGCAACTTTCTCTTTCCTACGGTCTCTATGCTTTCGGTCTCTGCGGTCTCTGCGGCTTCTGTGCTCACTTGGCGTCCTCTCCGGACTGCTCGCGGGTGGCGGGATGGAACAGGGCGAAGACGAACGACGCGTCCGGCAGCGAGGGGTCGGACAGTTCCCGGTACTCGTCAGCCAGCGCCTGCAGCCGCGCCCCCAGCTCGGCGAACTGTTCGTCGGTGAGCCGCAGATGGGACATCCCGACGTGCCGCTCACTCTCCGCCGGGGACGCCTCCAGGTCCGCCACCGCGTGCCGCATCAGCAGGTCCGGCGCCCCCTCGCCCGGGTCCGGCACCTCGATCGTCCGGGCGGCCATCGCGTAGTACCGCTCGGTGACCCCGCGCACCTTCCGCGTACGCACCACCTTCACCAGGCCGGCCCGCTCCAGGAGCCGCACGTGGTAGCTGGAACTCCCCTTCGCGAGGCCCACCCGCTCGGCGATCTGCGTGATCGTGGCGGGCTCGAAGCGGAGGGTGGCCATGATCCTGTGGCGCGTGAGGTTGGAGACGGCGCGCAGTTGCTCGTCGGTGGTGACGCGGAAGGTCTCGGGAAGGTCGTCCGCGGGCAGAGCGCCTGTCGGCAGATCGGGTGCGGTTCCCTCGCTTGCGGGGAGATCGTCTGTGGGCATGCGAGTAATGGTCAACGTTTCTTGACCATTGCGCAAGGGCTTTGCGCCACGAGTCCGTTCTCCGTGCCTTCCGGGGCCCGGCGGGCCAGACTCGGCATGTACGCGAGGGACTTCCACGGGGACCCATGGATCCAACGGAGCTTGCCTCGGCGGCCGTTCGCGTAGCGTGCGGGCTGCCGCCAGTCAGGCTGGTCGCGCGTGGGCCTCTTCGTCAGAGGCGGCCTCGGGGCTGGTGCGGGGAGCGGCGATGCGCCGACGTCCGCGTCGTGGAGGAGCTGGTTCTCGAGGAGCTCGGTTGCCTCGCCGAAGATGCGGCCCTCGGCTCCGGCGCGCTCGTGCGCGGCAGTTGTGTCGACCTGACCGTACCGTGCTGGCCTGCTTGTCGACCGTACGCTGGCCCCTCTCAACCGCCCTTTGCAGCACTGGTCTTGCTGCCGCGACGCACGATCGTGAACGACGGAGAAGAGTTGTCACCACTACCAATGAGAATGACTCTGTAGTGCGAGCCCGGAGGAACGTTCGGGACGGTGATCTGCTGTTTGCCGGCCCTGATGGGAAAGTTCCGGGCCAGAGGGTGATCTACGTCTGCAAGGCCGTCTTTGCTCAGCAAGATCACCCCGCGCGGATTGGTGATCTGTCTCGGCGGATTCGTCACGTCCCACGTGATGGTCTGCTGTGTGCCGACCGTCCAGACGGTACCTGTGGTCGGGGACGTGACACGCGGCGCCCATACGTCACGCTGCACCACGACGCCAGAGCGAGCGGCCGCGTTGAAGTCCGTGGCCAGCGCCGACGATGCCGCGAGGGGACTGCTCGTCGCCGCGGCCATGAGCGCGGCCACCAGCGCGAATGGCGTGTACCAAGATCTCATGCAGAACCCCTTCCCTATCACCCGCCAGCACAAGATCGAGACAGAGTGCTTTCCCCCTGCCGGCCCAGAGTCCCGCGAGCGGCCTTGGGGGCTTGGGGGGTGAGGAAGCAGGCGCGCCCGGCGGACTGTTCCGCGAGAACGATGTGGCATGCCGTAGCCAAGCGACGGCCCGAAGCCCGTTCGGGAGCCACACAGCCCGTCCGCGCCAACGGCTGCGTACGGCCCCGGTCCGGACGACCTCAAGTACGAGGCCTACCCCCGGCGCGGAAGGGACAGGACACCCCGCTGCGGCGGTGCCGGCCGGTGGCTAGCATCGCCGGATGGGCGTGGACATGACGGTCCTGGTCGCCGACTGGGCGCGTGTGATGAGCCTGGCCCCGGAGGACCGACTGCGGGTGGTGCAGGAGTCGGCGTACGCGGACGACGACCCCGGTGGAGGCGGTGACGTCGTCGGCGGGTGGGTGTGGCCGGCCGCCGGGTCGGAGCGGGCCTGGCTGGGGCGGTACGAGTTCCCGGGCACGCTCGGCTCGTACAAGCCGCACTTCTGGGCCGCGGAGGGCTGGGAGAAGGTCCGGGGCGCCGCCGGGGACGGGGTGCGGGCGGCGCTGGACGAGTTCCTGGAGGGGCTGATCTGGTGGGGGCCGCGGTCCGACGTCGATGCGGAACAGGTCGACCCCGGGGTGTTCCCCACGCTGGAGGGCCTGTGGAGGTCCGGGCCGTTGGTCGTGCGCGGCCCGGCGACGGTGGCGCGGCTGCGGCGGAGGTGGCACGAGGCCGCCCCGGGGCTGGAGGACCTACGGGTCCCGTACGAGGAGCTCGCGGGGCGGGGGCCGGGCCAGTGGATCGCCGGCTTCGAGGAGTTCGCCGAGCTGGTGACGGGCTGGGCCGAGGTGGTCGGCGAGGCGGAGCGGCGGGGGTGGGGGGTGATCGGCCTGCCGATCTAGCCAGGCGCCGACGCCGACGTCGGTGACGTACTCGCAGCTCAAGGCCTTGCTTGCCGGGGAACGACAGCCCAACGCGCGCAGCCTGCAGCAGATCGGAGCCGCGTGCGGTCGGTGACGGTCAGACCGGCTGCCCCGCACAGCGGCGAAGACCTCCAGATGCTCACCCGGCTCCTCTCCGACCGCGCCCGGGCTGCCCAGACGGTCTGATCAGCTGGTCCGGGGAAACCGGCTGGTGCGGGGGAACCGGCTGGTGCGGCTGCTCCGGCCGGTGCGGTGAGGCCGCCCCCGGGGGGCTGCCGCCCCCCGCGATCACCCCGACGGCGTGTGCGGCGGGCGGCTCAGGGCCAGTTCGAGCAGGCGGCGCCAGTCGAGCCGTGGGGCCGGGGCCGGGACGCCGGGGCGGTGGCGTGGGACGACGACGCGCAGGGCGCGGGGGCGGAGGGCGCACACGACGGGCGTCCGCATGCGCAGGGCCTCGCCGTCCACCGCGACCGCGATCTCCTCGGCGCTGGCGGTGACTTCGACCCGGTCCGCGGTGGTGACCGTGAGGCCCGGGGACTGCGTACCGCGCACCGCGAGGTCCGCCGCCTCGACCGCGCTCTGCACCCGGAGGCCGAGCACCCCCAGCCTGCCCGTGTCCAGGCGGAGGCGGCGGCCGGTGTCGCCGAGGACGTCCGGGGACGCGTACGGGTTGTTGCTGACCAGGAGCGCCTGCTGCGCGATCAGCTCCGTGGAGTCGGCGCTCGCGTCCACGGGCTGGGCGCCCTCGCCGACCAGCAGGTCCGGCATCAGGCTGAGGGCGGTGCCCGCCTTGGCATCGCGGTACTCGGGGTGCTGGACCACGTCCGCGTACACGCCGAAGGAGACGGTGTTGACGAAGGGCCTGGCGTCGTCGAAGCCCCTGGTCGTGGAGGATCCCTTGCCTGTGGAGGATCCCTTGCTCACGACGAAGCCGAGGTCGACGCGGAGTTCCTCGCCGTCGGTGAGCGCGTCCAGGCAGCGTGCCGGGTCGGTGCGGTCCAGGCCCAGGTCCATGGCGAAGTGGTTGCGGGTGCCCGCCGAGACGACCAGGAAGGGCACGTCGTGCTCCATCGCGACGGCGGCCACGAGCGCCTGGGTGCCGTCACCGCCGGCCACCCCGAGCAGGTCCGCTCCCCCGGCGACGGCCTCGCGGGCGAGCGCGGTGACGTCCACCGGTTCGGACGGGTCGAGCAGGATCACTCGCGCGCCCAACTCCCGCGCCCGCTCGTCCAGTCGGAAGCGCTCCACCTTCCCGCCGCCCGACTTCGGGTTCATGATCAGGACCGGCTTGCGGGGACGGGCGGCCACGACCGGACGGCGCCGCCGCTCCGGGTTCGCGCGGCGCAGCGCGGCCCGCGCGCAGGCCAGCGTCGCGACCCAGCAGGCGGCGAGGCCCAGGGCCATCAGCCACAACCCGTCGACGATGAGGTACGCCCCGACCGCGACCGGCACCGCCAGGGCGAGCAACGCCCCCAGCACCCTGACCACACCTCGGTAGGCCAGCAGCCCCCACACCCCGACCGCGCCGAGCGCGAGCCCGAGCACCAGGGCGGCGGCCACCTCGAGACCACCACTCTCCAGGGCGAGGACCAGGACGACGAACGCCCCTGCCGCCGCCAGCACCGCCACCCGCGCCAACCGGCGCGCCGCCACTCCCCCGTCGGCGGGCGCGGCAGGTCTGTACGCCCGCTCGCCGTCGTTGCCGTGGCCGCTGCCGCTGCCCTGATCGTCCTCGCCCATGCCCCTGCCCATGCCCCTGCTCCGCCCCGCCTGCCGCGCCGCCGTACGCCCACGCGCGCGTACGGCTCCGTTCGAGCCCGGTCCGGTCCGTCCCGGTCCGATGTCGTGAGCATCCTGCCGGATGCGGGGCTCCGGAGGAAAAGCGCGGGCCCGGGCCCTGGGCCCGCGTCGCCCGCCACTCACCCGCTCGCAGCACGGCGCACCGCCGGGAATGCGAACGGCGGGGTAGGCCTGGAGGAACAGAGGTCGGCAGGAACCCCAGTACTCAGCCACTACTCAGCCATTACTCAGCAGGATTCACGGATTCAGGATTCAAGGAAAGGCGCGGCACATGACACAGCCCCACGGCGGACCCGAGGACGAGCGAGCCGCGTGCGGGGACGACGTCGGGACCGAGCACGTCGAGTACGGGGTCAGTGCGGAGTTCTACGACATCCTGCAGGCCGAACCGGACCTCCGGCTGATCACCCGTTCGTACGGGGACACGGTGGCCGAAGCCCGCAAGGGCGTCCTCGACGTCGGCGCGGGCAGCGGCCTCGTCACCGCCATGGCCCTGGGCCGCACGGGAGCTCCGGTGCACGCGGTGGAACCGGCAGCTCCGATGCGTACCGCCCTGATGAGCCGCTTGTCCGCCCTCGGCGCCGACGCGCGCAGCCGTGTGACCGTGCACGCCTGCACCCTGCCGGACAGCGGACTGCGCGACGCCGCCGACGTGGCGGTGTGCCACAACGTCGTACCGACCCTGGAGGACGGCGAACGGCGGGCCTTGTGGCGCGCGGTGCGGCGGGCGCTGGTGGCGGACGGCCTACTGGTACTGGACGAGCCGCCCGCCGCCCTGCCCGAGGGCGAGGAAGTGGTGGTGCTGGGGCGGGTACGGGTCGGCGAGGACGAGTACGGCCGGACGCTCACCACGGCACCGGACCGGGGACGGATCCTGACCCGGTTCGACTACGTGGTCGAGCGCGCCGGACGTCGGGTCCGCCACCACCGCGAGACCTTCGTCATGCGACCGCTTCCTCGCGAACTCCTCGACGCGGAACTCGCGGAGGCCGGACTGCACCCCGAGCCTGCCGACCCGGCGACGCCTTCGGTGCTGCGGTTCAGGAGGGTGGGCGATCAGTCCTGATGTACGGGGTCATCGGGACGGGGCGCGCCGTACGCTGGGCGGACGCATGAGGCACTACGCACGGCGAGCCATGAACGGGTGCTCGTGCGGCGAGCGTTATCCGTCACGCGTGCTCTGCTTTCGTGTCATCCGTCGACTGTCATCGGTCATCCGTCACCTGTCCTCGGTCGCCTGTCGCCTGTCGCCTGATATCTGTCGGCCGTCAGATGCCATCCGTCATCTGTTACCTGTCAGCCGTCAGCGGCTATCTGTCAGTCGTCAGCGGTCCGTTGTCATCTGATATCTGCCATCCGCTATGTGTCATTCGTTATCTGCCAACTGATATCTGCCGTCCGTCATCTGTCGTGTGCCGTCCGTCATCTGTCGGGGAGTCTCTGATGTCCGTCACCAATCCGGTCACCTCACCCGTAACCCCCGAGCCCCTCCCACCCCTCCGTATCCTCCGCACCAGCGGTCACACGCGCGAGCAGGGTCCCGAGGACGTGGTCGTCGACACCGAAGGACAGGTGTGGACCGGCACCGGTGACGGGCGGATCTTGCGGGTGGACCTGTCCGCAGGGCGCATCGAGGAGGTCGCGCGGACCGGTGGGCGTCCGTTGGGCCTCGAACTCCTCCCTGACGACACCCTGCTCGTGGCCGACGCCGAGCGGGGGATCCTGCGGGTGGCGGGCGGCAAGAGCGAGGTGCTGGCCGAGCGGGCCGGCGGCCAGGCCCTTGGGCAGTGCAGCAACGTGTGCGCCGCGCCCGACGGGTCCGTGTACTTCACCGTGTCCACGCGCCGTCACAGCCTGGCGGAGTGGCGCAGCGACATCCTGGAGCACGTCGGTTCGGGGCGGCTGCTGCGGCTGGGGCCTGATGACCATGAGCCCGAAGTGGTGCTGGACGGGCTGCAGTTCGCGAACGGCGTGGCCCTGTCCCCCGACGGCTCGTACGCCGTGGTCTGTGAGACCGGGGCGCGCAGGCTGTTGAAGGTCGCTCTTGAGGGGCCGCGCGCGGGTGCTTCGGAGGTGTTCGCGGACGGGCTGCCGGGCTACCCGGACAATCTGTCGCGGGCCGCCGACGGTACGTTCTGGACGGCGCTGGCCCAGCCCCGCGAGGGCGCTCTGGAGCTGGTGCACCGGATGCCCGGGCGGGTGCGGGAGGGCCTGGGGCGGGCGACGCGCCGGGTGCGTACCGTGCCGCGGCGCACCGTTCGTGTACTGGCCCTGGACGGGCGTGGGCAGGTGGTGCGGGATCTGGCGCGGGCGGGGGCCGGGTACCGGATGCCGACCAGCGCCGCCGTGCACGGGGACCGGCTGGTCCTGGGCAGCCTGTGGGAGCCGGGCATCGCCTGGTGCGCCCTGCCGGGCCGTTGAACGGGTGTGAGTGGTTGCGGTAGAGAAGGCGCCGTCGCGGCCTACTGTGCCCGGTCTCCTGCTCCATGCAGGTATTCCATGTAGCGGGCGGGGTCCGTTCCGTGTGCACGGTCTTGGGCACCGTGGCGGATGTGAGTCAGAGCGCTGTCGGGCGCGATGCGCAGCATGGTGGTGGCGGCGTGGGGGGTGTCGGTGTCGCGCAGGTGGTCGGCGTCGGTGACGGGGATGCCGGGTCCGAACATCGCTGCGGCGCGGGCGGCGGTGGGTGCTGGGGCTTGTCCGGTGCGGTTGGCGCTGCTGACGTACAGGTGGGGGAAGCGCGCCAGTAGGGGGGCCAGGGGCTGCCAGCGGGCGCCGAAGAGCAGCAGGTAGCCGTCGCGCAGGGCGGGCAGGGCCCAGGCCGGTGGCGGGGGATCGGTGCGTACGGGCACCAGCAGCGTGACCAGTTCGCTGCGCAGCAGGTTCAGCGCCGTACTGAGATCGGCGGGTGTCAGGTCGAGTGCGGGCGTGAGCTCGGTCCAGGTGGTGTCGTGGTGAACCCACAGGGCGACTTCCTGGTCGGCGAGCCGGGCCTTGGCGTTGTTGACGGCCTGTGGGCTGGTGGCGGCGACGACGTAGGTCAGCGGGCTGGGGTTGGGCAGGATCGCGGCCCCTCCGGCGGTCAGGGCGTCGGCGGCGGGGCCAGTGTCGAGTAGGGCGGTGGCCGGCATGAGATGTCCGTTCAGGAAGCGGGTGCGGGTGCGGTGGTGGCGGTGGCGGCGGTGAGGCCGTCGAGGTAGGCGGCGAAGTCGGCGTCGGCGACGACGGCCTGGTTCAGGCGGTAGGCGCGGTCCTTGACCCAGGCCAGGGCGGTACGGGTCTGGCTCGGGTCCAGGTCGTGGCCGAGGCGTTCGGCGACCGCGCGCAGGACGCGCTGGCTGGCGAGGTGGGTCAGCACCACGGTCGGGGCCACGCCCAAGTGGTGCTGCGGGTCGTAGGGCTGGAAGGTCTGCGGGTGGGTGAAGGGGGTACCGGTGGAGATCGTGGCGACCCCGGTGCCCACGACGGGTGTGGTGACGGTCAGCGGAACGCCGGTCTCGGCGGACACCATCCGCGCGATCCCCGGCAGCCGGGTCAGGTCCGGAACCGTCCACCACGGTTCGCAACCGGGCCCGAGCACCTGGGCGGCCTTGACCGGATCGTGGGCCAGCAGGAACAGCAGCTGCTCGGTGGCCACCATGCCACTGCGCTCGGCCATGCCCAGCCAGGAGCAGGCCGCCACCCGCACCCCGGACTCCAGCGCGGCCAGGGTATTGGCCAGGCCCAGACCGAGGTCGTTGTGCAGATGTGAGACCAGGACCGCCTCTGACCCTGCCCCGGCCGCCACCTGCCTGAACAGGGCCCGGGTCTGACCGGGCAGCAGATCCCCGACGGTGTCGGCCAGCACGATCGTCCCCGCACCCTGCGCCGTCATCGCACCCGCGTACTCGGCCACCAGCGCGTGGTCCGCACGCGGCGCGTCCACCAGGCAGACGTCCACCGCGACGCCGTCCGCCAGGTCCACTGCCGCCTTGACGACATCCAGACCACCGGCCAGAGCCTCACGGGCACCGCTGTGCACCAGAGCACGGGCCGTCGCCTCCGACGCCGCCACGATCACCATCACCCGCGCATGCGCCGCACCCCGGACCGCGCTCAGCGCCAACCGCACGTCCTGCACCGTGCCCCGACAGATCGCCGCTGGACTCACCGAATCCTGCGCCTCGACAGCCACCTGCCGCGTCGCCTCGAACTCCTGCGCACACACCGAGGGGAAACCCGCCGCGAACACCACGTGCCGAGGCCCGTCCGCACCGAACACCGCCCCCTGCTCCCGAGCCAGCCGGACCCGGAAACCAGCGCTCATCAACGTCTTGGCCTGCGCCCCGTCACGTGCCGACTCCTCGAAGAGCACGATCCGACCGGCTCGGGCCGACTCCCGCACCACGTCCACTGCAGTCACTGCCCGACCCCTGTCTCCGTGCGATGATCATGCACCTGACTGGTGTGAATCCGCTCGCAAGAGCGTAGACGACACATGCGACGTCAGCGTTAACAACGCCAGCGTTAACAGGGTTACGAAGCAGCCCAGTTGGAGCCGATCCGCCACCCCGCACCCCGAGCGGGCGGCACGATGAAAGCACGGGCTGGACCAGCTCTGATGTGCGGCCGGGGCCGGGGGTGTCGTACCGTGGTCGGGTTCCTGTGCCGAGGTCTCGGTGGCAGTGAGCCGGGTTTCCTGTTCCTTCTGTGTGTCGTTCTTGAGGTGACTTCTTATCAACCAGGCCATGTAGTCGTCCGCGTTCCCCGCGTGCTGATGTGTCGCACGTGTCCGGGGGCGGACGTCGCGCTGGCCTGAGTTGCGTCACCGTTCCCCGCAGTCTTCTGTCCCGGGTGCAGCTCTGCCGTCTGCCCCGGGCTTCGGTGTTCTCCGGCCCCGGTGCGGCCGGCGGCAGGGCTCCCCGGTCCCGTTGGATCAGGAGTTCCCGTCTTGTCTTCCTCCGCACTCGACAACGAGCCAGAGCACACCACCACTACCCAGACCCAGGCCCTGACCCAGGCCCTGACCCACCCCTCACCTGGCCCCTCGAAGATGGCCATGGGGGCCTGGATCGCCCTCCTGGTGCTGCTGACCGCCGAGCTGATGAACATGCTCGACCAGTCGGTCGTCCTGACCGCCCTGCCCGCGATCCAGGAGTCGACCGGTGCCGGTCCGACCGCGGTGCAGTGGCTGACCACCGCCTACTCCCTCCCTGTCGCTGTCGGGCTGATCACCTGCGGACGGCTCGGTGACAGCTACGGCCGGCGTAGGGTCCTGCTGATCGGCACCGTCGTGTTCACCGCCGCCTCGCTGCTGTGCGGCCTGGCCACCGGTCCTGGCGTGCTGATCGGCGCCCGCCTGCTCCAGGGCGTCGGCGTGGCCGTGATGATCCCGCAGGTCCTGGCTACCATGCACGTCACCTTCGAGGGCCACGACCGCAGCAAGGCGTTCGGCCTGTACGGGGCCGTCCTGGCCATCGCCAACGTCCTGGGCCCGGTCCTGGGCGGCGTGCTCACCCAGGCCGACCTGTTCGGGCTGTCCTGGCGGCCGATCTTCCTGGTCAACGTGCCCGTCGGACTGGCCGTACTCCTCCTGGGACGCACATTCATCCCCGAGTCGACCGTCCGGAAGGCCGACCGGCTCGACCTGACCGGCATGCTGCTGTCCGGTCTGGCCATCGTCCTGGTCCTCTTCCCGCTCACCGAAGGCCACGCCCACGGCTGGGCGCTGTGGTGCTTCGCCATGCTCGCCGCCGGCCTCCTCTGCCTCGGTGTCTTCCTGCGCCACCAGCGGCGCAGGCAGGGCAACGCCCCGCTGGTGACCCTGTCCCTCTTCCGGGTCAGGCAGTTCTCCGGGGGCATGGCCACGGACCTGATGCACGGCCTGCTGTGCGGCTTGTTCTTCATGACCTGGACGCTGTACCTGCAGCGCGGACTGGGCATGAGCCCGCTTGAGGCGGCCGTGGCCTTCGTGCTGCTCTCCGTGGGAGAACTGGGCGGCGCGACCATCGCGGCGAAGACCGCCGGACGTCTCGCCCGTCGTCTGCCGCAGGCCGGAGCCCTCATCGCGACCGCCGCGATGGTCGCCTACGGGCTCCAGATCGCCAGCCACCAGGCCGACCTGACCCTGCTGGCGATGACCGCTCCGGTGGTACTGATCGGCTTCGGCCTGGGCATGGTCTCCGGCCCGCTCGCCGATCTGTCGCTGGCCAGGGTCCCGCACGAGGACGCAGGCTCGGCCTCGGGCCTGTTCAACACCGCCATCCACCTGGGCATCGCGCTGGGCACCGCGCTCACCGCCGTGGTGTTCTTCGCCGTCACCGGCGGCTCCCACGACGGCGCGGTCAACCGCGACGCGTTCGTCACCGTGCTGTGGTGGGTCGGCGGCCTGCTCGCCCTGATGTGGGCCCTGATGTTCTGCCTGCCCAAGCAGGCCGACAACCAGCCCGGCAAGCAGGCCGACTGAGCCACTCCGGGTCCCGGCCGGCACGTCGGCCGGGACCTGGGCCCTCAGCCTTCCTCGACCTCCCTGCCCTCGGCGGCGCCGGCCCCGTACGTCACCGCACACCCGCCATCCGCAAGCGCTTTCCCCATCTCACCGGATAGGACGAACAAGGCACATGCCCCGGGCACCATCGCCGGGATCTGCGCGAGAGTGGGTGGCTCGTACCGGTGCGTGGCGTGCCGTTCGGTCCGCCACGGCCGCGCACAGAAGGCCGGTTCCCCATGCTTCCATCCGCCGTCGTCGCCTCCTACCGGAAGGATTCCGTCTGGATCATCGAGCTGCACGGCTGCTTCACGTACTACGACCTGCCCGAACTGACCGCCGCCACCGCTCGCGGGCTGGGTGCGCAGGACGGGCCGATCGTCTTCGAGCTGAGGCACCTGAGCGCCTGCGACTCCCCGCTCCTCAACCACCTCCTGGCGACGCTCCGCCTGCGTCACGTCGTGCTCGCCCACGTTCCGTGGGCGTTGAAGCGGCTGATGGAGGTCACGGGGACATTGGACGCGTTCGAGACCACGGGGGACAGCGCTTCTGTCGTGGCCTGAGGCGGTCGGGGTACGGGACCTGACGTCAGGCGCGCGGCGTGGCCAGTTGGGTGGCGAGGCGGTGGGCGTGGGCGAGGAGGGTTCCGTACGTGGCGATGTCCTCCAGGCCGGACATGGTGGCCTGGGCGAGTTGGAGGCGCAGCCCGTCGAGGGTGCGGTTCAGGTCCTCGACCGCGCTGTGGAGTTCCTCGTCTCCGTGGTGTCCGAAGCGGCTGCGGCCGTACAGGTCGAGGGCCCGGGCGCTCTGGCGGAGGAAGTCGGCGTAGTGGCGAGCGAGTTGGGGGTGGGGGCGGGCCGTGGGGCCGTCGCCGCGGGTGACTTCGAGGAGGGTGCGGGTGACGCCCGCGGTGTGGACGGCCGCGTAGTCGAGGACGAGGACGGCGTCGTCGTAGTCCTCGTCGGGCGTCCACTGGCCGTCGGCGGCGCCCCGGAGGTTGGCGCGCAGGCTCTCGCGCCCGTGGCCGATGGCCTCGTGAGCCTGTTCGACCAGGCGGTACAGGCGCAGGGCTCGCTCGTGCACGGCGCTCGCCTCGCCGGTGTCCCAGCGGTCCCCGGCGAGTCCGTCGGCCACGGCGAGCAGGATGTCGTGGGCCTCCCGGGTGGCGTCGCGCAGTGCGGCCCGGGTGTCGCGGAGGTAGACGGGTGGGCGTACGAGGGCGTTGACGGCGATGCCGACGGCGGCTCCGAAGACGGCTTCGGCGAGGCGGGCGGCGGAGCTGGGGATGCCGACGGGACCGCTGACGAGGACGAACAGGGCACCGGTCGCGGCGTTGACGCCCTGGTTGCCGAGGCGGCGCCAGTTGCCGACGAGCACGACGGCGGGCAGGACGAGGGCCATGGCGAGCATGGTGGAGTGCAGCAGGAGGGCGGCCGTCGTGGCGACGACGGTGCCGGTGGCGATCGCGCCGAGTTGCTGGAGTCCGTGGGCGATGGAGCGGTAGACGGTCGACTCGACGAGGACGATCGCGGTCCAGGGGGCGACGAACGCCATGGGTGCGTCGAGCCACCAGCCGGCGACGGCCCAGGCGAGGCAGGCGGCGAGGGCGGCCTTGGCCGCCTGGGCGGCCAGGTCGCGTTCCCGGCCGGGCCCGGACCGGGCGCGGCCGATCGACTGCGCGGCGGCGTGGAGGTGTCGTCGGGCGATGAGGAGCGGCGACGACGGTCGTATCACCTGCATGCCGGTGCTGGTGCCACGCGCGGGGGTGCCGCATGCGGGGTGCGCGGGGGTGCGCTGTGTGTCGCTCGCCACGTCGGGGCCGGGGTCCGGGGGCGTGGGAGGCGGCGCGGGCCGGGCACAATGTCCGCGTGGACACCGCGAAGATCGAACTTGCCCTCCAGCGCTACCAGGACGCCGTCGCCGCCCTGGACGCCGCCCGCACCGACCTGGAGACGGAGGTGGGGGCCGCCCTGGGCGAGTCGCGCGACGACCTCGACGCCTGGGCGGAGGTCTCGTCCCTCACCGGCTGGTCGCGCGAGGACCTGACCCGGATCGTGCAGGGGGCCGAAGCGGGCTGACCGGCGGCCGCGCCCTGATCGGCGTCGTTCACTGGCGCCGTGCGTACAGGCCGACCCGCGTTCACTCGCGTCGTACGAAGGCGAAGACGTTCTCCGTTCCTTTATCGTGTCCTGCTTCGTCGCAGGGCAACTGGGACGCCCGTGCCCGGGCGGCACCGGCCCCCGCCTGTGCCTGTGCCTGCTCCTGTGCCTTGCCCGGTACGGCGAGGCACAGGCCGCTGTGCCTCCAGCGCAGCCGGTAGCCGCCCGCGGTCGCCACGAGGTCCAGGTCGGTGGCCGATCCCGTTCCCGAGCAGTAGTCGTCGTAGACGTGGGGCCCCGGCTGGGTCGCCCCGCCCTTCACCCCCATGCAGCCCGGCCCGAACTGCGGGTGCTCGGTGTGGATGCGGTACGTGTCCCCGCCCGCGCGCTCCAGCCGCATCGGCGGAAAGACGTCCTGGCAGCGCCCCTGCAGGACCTCTCCGTAGCCTCCTTTCGGCGCCTCCGTCAGGCAGAGTCCGGACCGAACGGCGCGGATGACGTACGGGCCGTCGGCCGGCGCGGGCAGGGGGTCGGCCGTGGGGGCCGCGCCGCCCGACGCGTTGAGGGCCAGCATCAAGGCGAGTACGGCTCCGCTGGTGAGCGCCCGCCGCACGACCGGGCGGGCGCCGCGCGCCTTGGCCCGCCGCCCTCTTGAGTCAACCGCTCCATCCGCTCCGTCCGCTCCATCCGCTCCGTCCGGTGCGGCTGCCGGGTGCCCGGCCCGTTCCGCCCTGATGAGCCGGGCGCGCGCGGCCACCCAGCGGTCGGCCTCCGCGGCGTCTCCCGTACAGGTGCGCACGTACACCTCGACGAATTCGCGGCGCGGCAGTGACGTGCGCTGGAGGACGCTGGCGATGGTGCTCGACGGCAGGACCCGGCCGTGGGCGTGGGAGCGGTGTTCGATGGCCCGGTAGGTGAGTTCCGCGTCGTCCTTGAGCCGGCGCAGCCCGGCTACGAAGTCGGCGGGCGACTCCAGTCGGTCGGGTGCGACCGTTCCCGGCGCTTCATCCGTCACCACTCCCCCGTCCGTCCTCCGGAGGGCCCGGCCGTCCCGGTCGGGGCCCGCCGTCAGCCTGCCCCGGTGCGCGGAGGCGGATCAAGGCGCTATCGGGCCAGGCTCCACCGCGGGCTGGCTGCTGCCGTCAATTCCCTTCTCCGTAGGGCGTCTTGAGGGTCCGTCACACCTTCACGCCGACGCAGCTCCGTCCCGCTCACCTCGCTGACCTGCCCGGACGCTGTCCGAGGACGTTCCGAACTGTCCCGGACACGGATTCTCTTGGCCCGGCCCCGTCGCTCCGCCGAGGGTTTCGGCATCCCACTCGAACCGGCCGTCCCCGCGACGGCTGACGACCCATGGAGCAGTCATGCGTACGCTCACTTCGCACGCGGCACGGGGCATCGCGATCGCCCTCCTCGCCGGTAGCGCGATATCCGTCACGGGTTCCGGTACGGCCCAGGCCGCCTCGCTCGGCTCGAAGATCGCGGACATGGCCGTGGGCCAGAACGGGGCCGGCCCGTGCGGCAAGAACGGCAAGGGCAGCTACTGGGGCCGGGGCACGAAGCAGACGGGCAGCTGCGCGGGCAACGGCAAGGCCGCGCACGCCTGGTGCGCCGACTTCGTCGGCTGGGTGTGGTGGAAGAACGGCGTGGGCGGCAAGATGATCAAGCTCAACGACCTGGCCTCCAGCTTCAAGAACTACGCGCCGATGCACGCGACGCCGAAGGTCGGCGACGCGATCCTGTACAACCAGCAGACCGCGAAGGTCAGCGACGACCACGTGGCCATCGTGGTGGCCGTCAAGGGTGAGCAGATCACCGTGTACGGCGGGAACCAGGGCGGCGGGAACGGCAGCGTGAGCAAGCGCGTCTGGAAGTCGTACAAGGTCGGCAGCTGGGCGAATCCCGCCCAGCAGATCAGCGGTTACGTGACGCCGAAGGCGGGCTGATCCCGTTCCCGGTGGCCCACCGCGCGCGTACCAGCGCGTGCGGTGGGCCACCGGAGGACCGGCGAGGGGACGGCGGCCCGCGTGAACCCGTTCCGTGGAAGACGCCCCGCCACCGGCCCCCGTCACGGGACCTTGGGCCCGGAAACGGGGGTCGTTCGGCTGGTCACGGTACGGACGTAAGCCCGTGGGTGCGGTGCGGGGCCGTCCGTTTGAGTGGGTGGTCGCGTCCACCTTCGATCCTCCTGGACGGCACGACATGAACCTCCGGTCCGCAACACCCGCACACGCCCACGTACCCGCACCCGCACCCGCGCCCGCGCTCACCGCTCGTACGAACCACTCGCAGAGACCGGTTTCGGAACCCCCCGCGCCCCACCTCCTGGTCGAGTGCGTGGCCGGGGCCGAGGGCGACGGGGTGGTCGTCGAGGTGGGGCCCGGGGTCGGCGAGCTGCTCGGGTCCGATCCGCGTGAGCTGGTCGGGCTGCCGCTGTCTGCGCTGGCCCCTGACGGGCACGCGGAGGCGGTGGAGCGGCTGCTGCACGACGCCGCCACCGCGCGGGCGGGCGCCCCGGTGGGTCCGCGGCCCCTGTTGTTGCGGGGCTCGCTGGAGGCGGTCCTGTGTCCGGTGTCGGCGCGGGTCGTGGAGGGTGGTGCGGGCGGGCGTCTGGTCGTGGCCGTGGGGCTGGAGCGCCCGTCGGCGGCCGCCTGGGAGGACGCGGCGGTGCTGCACGCGGTGTCGGGGCTGCGGGGCGAGTCGGTGTGGGCGTACGACGAGGAGCGCGACCGCTTCTGGTGGATCGCGAAGTCGCCGGACCGCGACGGGCAGGCCCGGTCGGGGCCGCTTCCGCTGCGCAGGATGCTGGCGCGGGTGCACCCGGAGGACGTGGCGCGGGTGGAGTCGGTCTTCTGGTCGCTGCGCCGGGGCGAGCGCGAGGTGGCCGACGTGCGGTTCCGCTATCCCGACGGCCGGGGCGGCTACCGCTGGCTCGGCACGGTGTCGCGCTCGGTGCGCCTGGGGTTCGACGGCGCGCGGCGCATCGCGGGGCACACGGTGGACCACACGGACGCGGTCGAGCGCGAGGAGAGCCTGACGCGCGAGCACCGGTTGCAGAGCCGGCTGGTGCGGGAGCTGGCGGCGGCCTTCGTGGCGGCGAAGTCGGAGGAGGAGCTGACCGACGCGATCCTGCACCGGGTGGCGCCGGCGTTCGCCGGTACGGGGACGCTGCTGGCGTTCGTGGAGCGCGGGCGGATGCGGGTCACGTTCGGGGACGGCATCGACCTCGCGATGGCCCGTTCGCTGGACGGGATGCGCCTGGACGCGCCGAAGCCGCTGGCCCGTGCGGTGCGTACGGGACGGATCGAGGTCATCGGGTCGCGGGAGGCGTACCGGGCGGCCTGGCCGCAGGCGCACGGCCTGCTGGACGCGACGACGGCGGAGTCGTTCGTGATGGTGCCGTTCGCGGCGGAGCGGGGCAGGCCGCTGGGCGGCTGGGTGATCACGTACGACGTGGCGCACCGGCTCGGTGAGCGCGAGCGCACGCTGCTTGAGGTGATCGCGGAGCTGGCCGGGCAGGCGTGGGAGCGGATCCGGCTGAGTGCGGCGCGGCTGGAGCTGGCGGGGGCGCTGCAGCGGACGATGCTGCCGTCGACGCTGCCCGCGGTCGACGGTTTCGAGGTCGCGGCGCGGTACGTGCCCGCGAACGAGGGTCTTGACGTGGGCGGGGACTGGTACGACGTGATCGCGCTGCCGGACGGCGGGGTGGCGTGCGTGATCGGTGACGTGCAGGGCCACCACATCCAGGCGGCGGCGCTGATGGGTCAGGTGCGGACGGCGATGCACGCGTACGCGTGGGAGAACCCTTCGCCGGACAGCGTCCTGGAGCGGACGAACGAGCTGATGCTGCAGATGGGCGCGACGGGTTTCGCGACGTGCTTCTACGCGCTGGTGGAGCCGTCGGGCCGGATGCTGTCGGCGAGGGCCGGGCACGTTCCGCCGATCCTGTGCGGGGCGGGCGGCACGTCGGCCCCGCACACGCCGGGCGGGCTTCCGCTGGGCGTGGACCACGGGACGCGCTATCCGCTGACGCGGGGGTTCCTGGCGCCGGGCGAGACGCTGGCGCTGGTGACGGACGGTCTGGTGGAGGGTCCCCGGCTGAGCCTGGACGCGGGCATCGCGCTGGCCTGCCGCACGGTGGAGGCGTCGGCGGGCGCGTCGGCGGACGACGTGGCGGACTCGCTGATGTCGTGCGCCCGGGCCACGCAGCACGAGGACGACCGGGCGGTCCTCGTGGTGCGCAGGGCGCCGTCGGACCGGGACGGTCAGGACGGCCGGGACGGCGCGGGCGTCGGGTAGCGCAGCGGCTTCCGGGGGCCGTACGGGTGGATTCGGCGGGCCCTGGCGGAAGTCGGGACCATGGTCCCGAATGAGCGGGGCTCGAACGGTTATCCGTGTGCTGCCGGGCCTCCGCGTGGAGCGTCCGGTCGGCAGCGGCCCGGCGGAAAGGTCACCGGGCCCTCGACAGCAAAGGAAACACCGTGGGCATCATCGCCTGGATTCTCATCGGCCTCATCGCGGGCGCCATCGCCAAGGCCCTCATGCCGGGCAAGGACCCGGGCGGCTGCCTCGTGACCATGCTGATCGGCATCGTCGGCGGTCTGCTGGGCGGCTGGCTCGGCAAGGTCATCTTCGGCGTGCACTCGATCAACGGGTTCTTCCACCTGTCGACGTGGATCGCCGCGATCATCGGCTCGGTGATCGTGCTGCTCCTGTACCGCCTGTTCACCGGTCGTCGTACGCACTGATCCCCCTGTTCACCGGCCGTGGTACGCGCTGATCGGGCGTCCGTGCCCCGTCGTCCGGGTCACCGGGTGTGACCCGGACGACGGGCATCAGGCGCCCGATCCGGGAGATTCGGTCCGGCATGATGCGTTTCGGGGCCGCGTGCGCGACTACCCGGTCCTCGGGTACGCCCGCTTCCTCCTGGAGGCGGTGCGGCCCGAGCTCCAGCAGTACTTCGTGGAGCGCCACTTCGACGGCCGCCCCTTCGACCGTGACACGCGCAGCATCGCGCGGGTGCGCGGCGTGCCGCAGGGTGAGACGGTCGTCTCGCCGCCGTACCACCGGGAGTTCACCACCCCGCGCGAGCTGGTGCGGTTCCTGGCGCGGATGCGCGAACCGGCCGGGGCAAGCCGGTGGGCTTCAAGCTGTGTCCCTACTACCTGAGGAACCCCCATGGCCCGTACCGTCGCCCGTCTCTTCGTCGACACCCTCGAGGAGCTCGGTGTCCGGCACGTCTTCGGCGTCGTCGGCGACGCGCTCAACCCGCTGACCGACGCGATCCGCTCCTCCGACTCCGTGGACTGGGTGGGCTGCCGCCACGAGGAGGCCGCCGCCTTCGCGGCCGGTGCCCAGTCGCAGCTGGGCGACGCGCTCGGGGTGTGCATGGGGACGGTGGGGCCGGGCTCCGTGCACCTGCTCAACGGCCTGTACGACGCCGCCAAGAGCGGCACCCCGGTGCTCGCCGTGGCCGGGCAGGTGCCGCGCGCCGAGATCGGCACCGACTACTTCCAGGAGGTCGACAACGACCTGCTGTTCAAGGACGTCGCGGTGTTCCGGGCCACGGTCACCTCCGCCGAGCAGCTGCCGGGGCTGCTGGAGGTGGCCGTGCGCACGGCGATCGGGCGGCGCGGGGTGGCCGTGCTGACCGTGCCGGGCGACATCGGGGACCAGGAGCTGCCCACGGACCGGCCGGTGCGCCTGTCGGTGGCGGACTCCGCGACGCGGCCCGATGACCCGGCGCTCGACGAGGCGGCGCGGCTCGTCGACGCGGGCGGGAAGGTGACGCTGCTGGTGGGCCGGGGCGCGCGGGAGTCGCGGGCGGACGTGCTGGCGCTGGCGGAGCGGCTCGCGGCGCCGATGGTGCTGACGCTGAAGGCCAAGGAGGGGTTCGAGGGCGACAACCCCTACCAGGTGGGCCAGACGGGCCTGATCGGGAACCCGGCGGCGGCCTGGGCGATGGACCACGCGGACACGCTGCTCCTGCTCGGCACGGACTTCCCGTACCGGGACTGGTACCCGGAGGGCAAGAAGGTCGTGCAGGTCGACCAGGTCGCCGAGCACATCGGGCGCCGGGTGCCGGTGGACGTGGGTCTGGTCGCGGACGTCGGTCCGACGGTGCGCGGGCTGCTGTCGCGGGTCGCGGCGCGGGAGGACCGCAAGCACCTGGAGTCGGCGCGGGAGAAGTTCACGCAGTGGCGGCACGGGCAGGCGAAGCTGGCCGATCCGGGGCACGACCGGGGTCTGGTCGGCAAGGTGCGCTCGGCGTTCGACAACCGCTCGCACCTGGTGCGCCCGGAGGCGCTGGCCGCCGCGCTCGACCGGGCGGCGGCGGACGACGCCGTGTTCACCTCGGACACAGGCATGGCCACGGTGTGGCTGTCGCGGTTCGTGGAGATGCGCGGGTCGCGGCGGCTGATCGGTTCGTACAACCTGGGGTCGATGGCGAACGCGATGCCGCAGGCGATCGGGGCGCAGCTGCTCGACCGGGAGCGGCAGGTCGTGGCGTTCTGCGGGGACGGCGGCCTGTCGATGCTGCTCGGTGACCTGATGACGATCCGTACCGAGGGGCTGCCGGTGAAGCTGGTGGTCTTCGACAACCAGCGTCTCGGCATGGTGAAGCTGGAGCAGGAGCAGGCGGGTCTGCCGGAGTTCGGGACCGTCCTGGACAACCCCGACTTCGCGGCGGTGGCGCAGGCGATGGGGATCAGGGGCATCCGGGTGGAGCGCGCGGAGGAGCTCGACGACGCGGTCCGCCTCGCGTTCGCCGAGCCGGGTCCGGTGCTGCTGGACGTGCTGACGAACCCGGACGAGATCGCCGTGCCGGCGAAGCCGACGGTGCAGCAGGGCTGGGGCTTCGCCATCGCCAAGGTGCGCGAGAACCTGCGCAGCACGGGGAGTTGAGGCGCTCACCGGCGGAGGTCCGGCCCCGGTCCGCGTCGACGCGCGGGCCGGGGCCTCACGCGCTGACGTGCCTCACACCCTGACGGGCCTCACGCGCTCACGTGCCTCACACCCTGACGTGCCTCACACGCTCACGTGCAGCACGCAGATGTCGTCGCGGCGGTCGTCCGGGGTGACCAGGGCGTCCAGGATCCCGTCCAGGAAGCGGGAGTCGGCGGCGCACGCCTCGGCGGTGCGGGCGAGCCGGGCCAGGCCGTCGTCCAGGTACTCGCGGGGCTGCTCGACCAGGCCGTCGGTGTAGAGCAGCAGGTGGTCGCCGGGGCGCAGGAGCAGGGTGGCGGCCTCGTAGCGGGGTGCGGGGGCCGCGCCGAGGAGCAGGCCGCAGGGTGCGGGCAGGTAGCGGGCCCGGCCGTCGCGCAGGAGCAGCGGCGGCGGGTGCCCGGCCTGGACCCAGGTGAGCCGGGAGGCGGCCGGGTCGTAGTGGCCCAGGACCATGGTGGCGGTGGTGAAGTCGCGTACGGAGGTGTGCAGCAGCAGGGTGTTGAGGCGGTCGAGGATGACGGTGGGGGGCGTGCCGGTGACGGCCATGCCCTTGGCGGTGAAGCGGAGCTGGGCCATGGTGGCGACGGCGTCGAGGCCGTGTCCGGCGACGTCGCCGACGACCAGCAGGGCGTTGCCGTCGGGGAGTTCGACGGCGCTGTACCAGTCGCCGCCGACGTTGAGGCCTTCCTGTACGGGCTGGTAGGCGACGTCGACGGTGAGTCCGGCGAGCGGCAGTGAGCGCTGGGAGACCGGGAGCAGGGCGTGCTGGAGGCGCGCGGCGAGGGCGCGTTCGGCCACGAGGACGTCGCGCTGGGCGAGGGCGGCCCGCTGTTGTGCGCGCAGTTGCTCCTCGGCGCGCTTCTCCAGGGTGCGGTCCTGGAAGAAGCCGTGGACCTCGACGGTGGTGCCGCGGGCGTCGGCGACGCCCTCGGCGACGATGCGCACGTACCGGGTGCCGTCGCCGCCGGGGTCGTTGACGCGGAAGGTGTGGTCGACTGCTTCGCCGTGGGCGAGCAGGCGGCGTACGGTCCCGCCGAGCGCGGGCAGGTCCTCGGGCAGGACGTGCGCGGGCATCTCCTCCAGGGTCATGGGGCCCAGGGCGCGGTCCCGGCCGAAGATGGCGTAGACCTCCTCGGACCAGCTGATGACGTTGCGCACGAGGTCCCAGTCGGCCCAGCCCATGTGGCCCAGGCGCTGCATGACGGTGAGCCGGCGCTGTTCGCGTTCGCCGTTGTCGAGGCGGACCCAGGAGACGATGAGGCCGCCCTGGCAGGGGGTGGCCCGCACGGCGAAGCGGGACAGGCGCGGGATGCCGGCGAGCACTTCCTCGTACTCGAAGGGCTCTCCTTCGTAGCGCGCTCCGGCGAGCGCCTGGAGGTAGCCCTGCCACACTTCGGTCCCGGCGACGGTGGGGTAGGTCTCCAGGACGCTGAGGCCGACGAGTTCCTTGCCGCGCCGGGCGCCGATGTCGACGGCGTCGGGGGTAGCCGCCAGGATCCGGAAGTCGCTCACTCCCCCGTCGTCCCCGTACACCGGCGCCAGGAAGATCGCCGAGCCGGGCAGGCCGTCGAGGACCTCCTGGACGGCGGACGCGCGGGTGGCGGGCGCGGCTTCGGCGGGGGCGTCGGACTGCCGGGGGAAGACGTAGTGGCGGGAGGAGAACGGGCCGTCGGCGGACGGCGGGGCGCAGGCGCTCCTCACCGGTGCCGCCTCGGCAGGCTCCTCGCGGTCAGTCATGGTCCGAGCATGGCACGGCCGGGGCCGTGTTCCCTACGGGTCCGGGGGCCTGGGACGCGTACGGGAGCGCGTGGCCGCCTCTCGCGGGCGTGCGTCCGCCGGGGGCACCGGCGCGGGGCCGGGTCGCGTCAGTCCGACGGGGTGGAACCGTCAATGTCGTCGCCGGTGACGACGTGGGGCGTACGGCCCGCGAGGGCGTCCTCGACGGTGGTGTGGACGGGCATCACCTGAACGAGTCCGGTCATGGTGACCATGCGCATCAGGCGGCCGGGCACCTCGGCGAGGCGGAGCCAGCCGCCCGCCCCCTGGGTGGTGTGCAGCAGGGCGATGAGGGAGCTGAGCCCGGTGGAGTCCACGAAGTCCACCCCGGCCAGGTCCAGCACCAGTTCGGGGGCGCCCGCCTGCACGACGTCCTGGGCGTAGGCGCGCAGGGTGCCGGCCGTGTGCAGGTCGACGTCTCCGGTGACGGTGAGGACGGCGGTGCGTTCGCCGGTGTGGCGGACGGCGAGGCCGAGGGTGTCGGGCACGGTGCCATCACTCCTGTCGTGGGGCTGGGCGGCGCTGCTCTGTGGTGCACGGTAGCGGTGGGGCCGCCGTTCGGTGGGCCGGGGGCCCGTGGGGCCCGGCCCCCGGTGTTGACGTGCGGGGCCGGGCCGGGGCGTGGCGTGGCGTGCTGCGAAAGTCCCGCCCCGCGCGCGCCCGGCACGCCGCGGCGGGGCGGTGGTCACGGGCCCGGGGGTCCGTCGCCGTCCGCGCCGCGGACCTTGGCCAGGGCGGCGAGCCCGGAGACGGTGAGGACGGGTTCCAGGAGCGGGGTGACGACGAGTTCGAGGCGTTCGGCGTGGGCGAAGAGGACGCTGAGGCCCGCGCTGTCGAGGTACTCGACGTCGGTGAGGTCCACGACGAGGGGGCCGGGCGCGCCGTCGATGGCGTCGGCGAGGGAGGCGGCGTTGCTCATGTCGATCTCGCCGCTGACGGTCAGCCGGGGGGTGCCGTCCGGGTGCCGGTCCGGGGTGAGGGTGAGCGGTGTGGACATCAGGCGATCCTCACTTCCAGGTCGACGGTGGTGCCCAGGGGGCCGGGGGTGATGGTCACGTGCTGGGCGAGGGCCCTCATCAGGCCCAGGCCCCGGCCGCGGTGGGCGTCGGGTTCGGGGACGGGGTCCTTCCAGCGGCCGCTGTCGGCAATGGTGAGGCGCAGCGCGTCGACGAGGGCCTCGGCCCGTAGGCGTACGGCCTCGCCGGGGTTGTGCCGGTGGCCGTGCTCGACGGCGTTGGCACAGGCTTCTCCGGCGGCGACGAGGACGTTCTGCACGGTGAGGGTGGAGACCTCGCACTGGGCGAGCCAGCTGCGCAGGAGCTTGCGCACGGGCGCGAGCTGGGCCGAGTCGGCGGGGAAGGACAGCTCCAGCGGGGCGGGGTGGCGGTAGAGCAGCAGGGCAACGTCGTCGTCGTAACCGTCGGCGGGTGCCAGGCGCCGCATGACGTCGGTGGCCAGGGTGTCGACGGGTGTCTCGCGGCCACGCTGCACGGCGTCGCCGGCCTGCTCGATGCCGGTGTTGAGCGGGCGCCTGCGGCGTTCGACGAGTCCGTCGGTGTAGAGCAGCAGGGTGGAGCGGGCGCCCAGGGTGCAGACGGCTTCGGGGCGTTCGCGCCCGGGGCGTACGGCCAGCGGCAGCGAGCGGCCCTCGTCCAGGAGGAGCGTGGTGCCGTCGGGGTGGGCGAGGATGCCCGGGGGGTGTCCGGCGCTGGAGTACGTGAGCTGTCCGGTGGCCGGGTCGAGGACGCCGCAGAACACGGTGGTGCAGTGGGCCCCGGGCACTCCGGCGGCGAACTGGTCCAGGGCCATCAGCGCCCGTGCGGGGCTGGGGTCCTGGAGCATCAGGGCCCGGCAGGCGCTGCGCAGCTGCCCCATCACGCAGGCGGCTTCCAGGCCGCGTCCGACGCAGTCGCCGACGACGATGCCGATGCGCCCCTCGGGCAGGTTGACGGTGTCGTACCAGTCGCCGCCGACTTCGAGGGGCCGGGTCGCCGGTTCGTAGCGCACGGCGAATCCGGTGGGCAGGGTCGCCGGGCCGAGGATGGCGCGCTGCAGGGCGATCGCGGTCTCGCGCTGCTGGTCGATCTGGTGGGCGCGGACCAGGCCCTGGGCGAGGTGTCCGGCGAGCAGCGAGAGCAGCAGCCGGTCCTCGTCGGTGAAGGGCCGGTGCTCGCCCAGGTCGATCCAGAGGGACAAGGGCCCTTCGGGGTGTTCGAGCTGGATGCCGGCCCCGGATTCGTGGGCGACGGCCGTGAGCGGCGGGCCCGAGCACAGGGCGGCGAGCCGGTCCTGGCGTTCCGGGGGCAGGTCGGCCCAGGTGACGCCGGGGTCGGTGGTGGTGAGGACGGGCCGGCCGGCGCGTTCGAAGACGGCGGCGGTCACGCCGCGGGCGCGCCAGAGCGTCTTGAGCTCGGCGAGGACGGCGGCGAGCGCGTCGGGCAGGCTGGCGGCCCCGGACAGGGCGGTGGTCAGGGTGGCGAGGGCGGTCTCGCGCTGGACGGCGTAGTGCTCGGCGGTGACGTCGCGGAAGGTGCCGACGGTGACGCGGCCGCCGGTGTCGGGGTCCTGGGCCTTGTTGTAGGTGACGGCGACCCACAGCCGGTGGCCGTCGCGGTGGGTGACGGGGATGGTGTACGAGCCCTGGGTGCGCTCCAGGAGCCCGCCGAAGGCCTCCTCGACCTCGCGGTACGCGTCGGGGTCGCCGGCGGCGTCGGGCCACCAGGGGTGGACGGGCACGTACGGCAGGTCCTCGGGGCCGTAGCCGAGCATGTCGGAGAAGGCGGCGTTGATCTCGATGACCGCCCCGGACTCGTCGCAGACGAAGAACGCCTCCTGGAGCGAGTCGATCAGGGCGGTGCGCCAGCGGACGTGGTGGCTGCGCAGCCGGGCCAGTTCGACGTTGGCCCGGACCCGGGCGAGGAGTTCGGCGGCGGCGAAGGGCTTGACGAGGTAGTCGTCGGCTCCGGCCCGCAGCCCCTCGATCGAGGCGTCCTGGCCGGCCCTGGCGGAGAGCAGCAGGACGGGCACGGAGGCGGTACGGGTGTCGGCGCGCAGCCGGGCGACGAGTTCCAGGCCGTCGAGGCGGGGCATCATCACGTCGCTGACGACGAGGTCGGGGCTCTCGCGGCGGACGGCGCGCAGCGCGTCGGCGCCGTCGGTGACGGTGGTGACCTGGTAGCCGGCGCCGGTGAGGATGCGGGTGAGGTAGCCGCGCATGTCGGCGTTGTCGTCGGCGACGAGGATCCGCGCGTCGGACGGCGGCGGGGGCCCGCCGGCGGCGGTGTCGGTCTCCTCCTCGCTCTCGCCCAGCGGCAGCCAGCGCAGCGCCTCCTGGACGTAGGGGGTGGCGGTGGCCGTGACGACCGGGCGGTCGGCCTCGGGCACCACCGAGCCGACGGGGAGGTGCGCGGTGCCGAAGGGGATGCGGATGGCGAAGGAGGTCCCCTCGCCCTCGGTGCTGTCGGCGGTGATGGTGCCGCCGTGCAGGCCGACGAGTTCCTGGACCAGGGCAAGGCCGATGCCGCTGCCCTCGTCGGAGCGGGAGCGGGCGTTCGCTATGCGGTGGAAGCGCTCGAAGAGGCGCGGCATCTCCGTGCGGGGCACGCCGACGCCGGTGTCGGTGACGGTGACCAGGGCGTGGCCGGCCTCGCGGCCGACGGTGACGCGGATGGCGCCGTCGAAGGTGAACTTCAGCGCGTTGCTGAGGAGGTTGAGGACCGCCTTCTCCCACATGCCGCGGTCGACGTGGACGGGCTCGTCCAGGGGCGGGCAGTCGACGGTGAAGTCGAGTCCGGCCTTCTCCACGGCCGAGCGGAAGACGCTGGCGAGTTCGGCGGTGACGGCGGCCAGGTCGACGGGCTCGTAGCGCGCCTGCATGCGGCCCGCCTCGATGCGGGAGAAGTCCAGGAGCGTGTTGACGAGCTTGCCCAGGCGCTGGCCGTTGCGGTGGATGGCGTCGAGTTCGGCGCGGACGCCGTCCTGGGTGTCGGGGACCCGGGCGCGCAGCTCTTCGACGGGCCCCATGATCAGGGTGAGCGGGGTGCGGAACTCGTGGCTGATGTTGGAGAAGAACGTGGTCTTGGCCCGGTCGAGTTCGGCCAGTTCCTCGGCCCTGCGCTGCTGGGCCTGGTAGCTGCGGGCGCTGCCGATGCCGGAGGCGATGTGCCCGGCGGTCAGTTCGACGAAGCCGCGGTAGGCGTCGTCGAGGGCGCGGTAGCGGTTGAGCGCGGCGACGAAGAAGCCGTACGGGGTGTCGCCGGGGCGCAGCAGCGGTACGGCGAGGGCCTGTACGGGCGGCTCGCGCCAGTCGCCGCCGGGCAGGCCCCGGAACGGCTCGCCCGTGAGCTCCACCAGGACGGGCTCGCCCTCGGCGAGGGCGGCGGCGGGCCAGACGCCGGCCGGGCCGCGCACGGTCAGGGCGGGCGGCGTGGCGGGTCCTTCGGCGGCGATGCCGCTGCGGCCGCGCAGCCGGGCCTCGGTGGCGCCGTCGCCGTCGTCGTACAGGTAGGTCAGGGTGAAGGGCAGGTCCTTGCGGTTGTGCTCCAGCTGGCGGTCGGCGAAGGCCAGGACCTCCTGCTCGGTGCGGATCACGCTGGGGTCGGAGCCCAGGTCGCGCAGCGTGGCCATGCGGCGCTCGCCGATCACCCGCTCGGTGTCCTCGCTGACGACGCAGAGCATGCCGACGACGTCGCCGGTGTCGTCGCGGAGCGGGCTGTAGGAGAAGGTGTGGTACGTCTCCTCGGTGTAGCCGGAGCGCTCCAGGAACAGCAGCAGCCCCTCGTCCCAGGTGGCTTCGCCGGTGCCCAGGACGGCGTCGATGCGGGGGCCGATGTCGCCCCAGATCTCCGCCCACACCTGGTTCGCGGGACGGCCCAGTGCCCAGGGGTACTTGCGGCCGAGGGTGTCGCGCCGGTAGGCGGCGTTGCAGAAGAAGGTCAGTTCCTCGCCCCAGGCCATCCACATGGGGAACCGCGAGGAGAGCAGGATGCTCACCGCGGTCCGCAGGCTCTGCGGCCACTCCGCCGGCGGCCCCAGCGGCGTGGCCGACCAGTCGACGGCGGCGAGGTCGCCGCCCACCTCCGGGTCGGCGGCGAACACCCCTGACAGGGCCGCCGCGGGAGGCGGCGCGGCACCGGCCGTCCGGCCCGCCTCGTCGCCGTCTTCCGTACCCATGTGCTTCACACCACACCCGTCCCCTCGTGCGGGCCCGCCCCCAGGCCTTGCCCAGGCCCTACCCGGACCGTCGTCGTGCCGAACACGCGCGCGAAGCCCCCTGCTCACGCGCTTGTTTTCTGCCTGCCCCGTAACAGCGGCGCAATTCCTGTCTACCGCGTCACGGAGGTGTTCGGGGCTCGGAGTCCCCGTTCCGTACCGGCGGGGTTACCCTTCCCGCAGAGCCGCGCGTCCGCGCGGACGCGCGCGGGCGTACCCGCCCGCAGCACCCCGCGCAGCCGTCACCCCGGCCACACCCCGTCACACCCCGCAGAGGAAGCCGCGCCGATGACCGACCCGTCGATGACCACCCCGGCCGTCCGGGCCGAGGAGGCGCTCACCAAGCTCCAGGACCTGCTCCTGGACACGGACCGGCTCCAGGTCTTCCTGGACGACCTGGTGCGGCTGACGGCCGACACGCTGCCCGTCGAGACCGTGCACTGCTCGATCACCCTGCGCTCGGACGGCCGCTACACCACGGCCGCCGCCAGCGACGCGCTCGTCCTCGCCTTCGACCAGCAGCAGTACGCGGTCGACGAGGGCCCCTGCCTGCAGACGCTGCGCACCGGGAGACCGCACCACATCGACGACATCCGGGCGGAGGACCGGTTCGGCTCGTTCACCGAGCGGGCCGCGGAGCACGGGGTGCGGAGCATGTTCGCGCTGCCGCTGGTCCCGCCGGGCAACGAGACCACCGGCGTGATGAACCTGTACGCGCGCAACGTGGCGGCCTTCACCCCGGCGGTCCGCGACCAGGCCGCCGTCTTCGCCGGGTACGCGGCGGGGGCGCTGGGCATCGCGCTCAAGATCGACGCCCAGGTGGAGTTCAGCGAGGACCTCCAGGCGGCGCTGGACTCGCGCAGCGTCATCGACCAGGCGCTCGGCATCATCATGGGCCAGCAGCGCTGCACCGCCGGGCGGGCCTTCGAGATCCTGACCCGCACCTCGCAGAACCGGAACGTGAAGCTGCGCGAGGTGGCGGCGGACATCATCACGAAGGTGAGCGGCGAACCGCCGTCGCCGAGCGCACCGCTGAGGCCGCGCACGGCTCGGTAGGCCCGGCGCTGGGCCTACGGTACTAGCGCCTCGCCCGCCGTCCGCGTCCACGCCCGCGCAGCAGGAACAGCGCGATCAGGAACACGGCGATGCCCACGAAGAGCAGCCACAGCAGGCCCTTGACCAGGACGCCGATGAAGCCCAGGACGACGGCGACCAGCAGCAGGAACCAGAAGAAGGCCATGGTGTTGTCCTCTCGTGCCGGGGTGGGGCCGGGGGCGTGACGGGTGGCGGCCCGCGGCCTCACGGGCCGGGCCGCCACCTGCCCGTACGAGCAGCCGCCCCACGGGACGTGTGTCGTACGGGCCGAGTCCTACGGACGTCGTCAGGTCGTCGCACGGACGCCGTCAGAAGTCGTCGCGGACGTCGTGGACGTCGTCAGGAATCGTCGCGCTTGTTGCGCAGGGAGTCCACGACTCCCTCGACGCGCTCCTTGGCCTTGTCCACGGCATCCTTCGCCTTGGCCTTGGCCTGGTCGGTCTGGCCCTCGGCCGCCATCCGGTCGTCGCCGGTGGCCTTGCCCGCCCACTCCTTGGCCTTGCCCTTGACCTTGTCCATCGCGCTGTCGCCACTCATGGGACAGGCTCCTTCCGTAGTCCGGGAACAACACCAGCGAACCTACCGACAAACGACAAAAGCGGCCATTTGGGGGCGCCGGGACGGGAAGCCCGTGCGCCCGCGCGCCACCGGACCACACCCGTGCCCAAAGCCACACCTCTTCGGATGTTGCGTCCTCCGTTCACGGGGCAGGCGTGGGGGGACCACTCACGCGAGGGAAGGAGGCACCCCATGGCAGAAGAGTCGTCTCTGAGGGCTGTCGGATGGGCGCGCTCCCTGCCCATCAGCAGCGGGGTCAAGGTGGCCCGCGACTGGACCAGGGACCACCTGGCCGGACTCGGCTGGGAGCGTACGGCGCCGGACCTGCTGGACTCGGTCGTGCTGGCCGTGTCGGAACTGGTCACCAACGCGCACGTGCACGCCCGCAGCAACGCCCAGCTCATCCTGACCTGGGACGAGGAGTGCCTGCACGTGACCGTGCACGACTCCTCGCCCGAGATGCCCGAGCAGAAGGACGCCGGGGAGTCGGCACTGGGCGGGCGCGGGCTGATGCTCGTGGACGCGGTCGCCGACGAGTGGATGATGTACCGCTGTCCGCGCGGCAAGGACGTCACGGCGTGCTTCCAGCCGCCGCTGCACGGCCGCCCGGGCGCGAGCAAGGTGCCGTAGGGCACCGCCGCGACGCGCCCCTATCATCGGGTCGGTCGGGCCGGTCCGAGTCGGCCAGCGTCGTTTCTTGCAGGTCGGAGCGCTCCCGCGGGTCGGAGCGGGTGGGAGGAAGCCGGGATGCTCTCGGTGCGGGTCGGATGGACGGGACAGGACCCGCGGCGTTCCTGCGTGCTGGCGGTGCACGGCGAGCTGGACCTCGACAGCGCCGTGCGGCTGCGGGACACCGCCTTCGGCGCGCTGGAGGCCGCGGGCGCGGATCCCGCGCTGGTCGTCGTCGACTGCACGGGGCTCGCCTTCTGCGACTCCTCCGGCATCAGCTGCCTGATCGCCGTCTACCAGCGGCTCGGCTCGCGCACCGGGGCGCTGCGCCTGGCGGCGGTTCCGGCGTCCGTGGCGCGGGTCTTCGACCTGACGGGCCTCGACCAGGTGATCCCGGTGCACGCCACGGTGCGCGAGGCGCTGGCCTTCGCCGCGAGCGCCCCCGGCGCGGACGGAGTGAGGTCCCCGGAAGGGGGCACTCCCTCCGCGTCGCCGGTGGCGAGTGGAAGGTAGGACGACCATGACGCAGGCCCCCGGGGAGCGACACGCTCCCGGCCTCACCCTGACCCCAGTGGCCCCGATGTCCCCGTCGGCCCCGGTGGTCGCCGCGCCGGGCGAGGGCGCGTCCACCGGCGCCGAGCACGACCTGAGGGCCCTGTTCGGGCGCTCCCCGGCCGTGTTCGCCTCACTGTCCGGGCCCGCCCACCTCGTCGAAGCGGCCAACCCCGCCTTCTTCGCCGCCATCGGGGGACCGGAGCGCGCCCGCACCGGGCTGCCCCTGGGAGACCTGGTGCCGGAACTGGCGCCGCAGGGCTTCCTGTCCTTCCTCGACCGGGTCTACCGCACCGGCGAGCCGCACGCGGGCCGCAACGCCCGGGTGGTGCTCGGCGAAGGGGCGGACGCCCGCGAGGCGTTCTTCGACTTCACCTACGAGCCGCGCCTGGACGAGGGCGGGAACGTGATCGGCGTACGGCTCATCGGCGTGGAGACCACCCAGCTCATCCAGGCCCAGCGGCTCACCGCGGAGCACCGGGTGCTGCTGGAGCAGATCGCGCGGCAGGCCCCGCTGGAGGGCGTACTGGACGGGATGGCCCGGGCCATCGAGGACCTGGCGCCCGACGAGGTCCTGGTCTCGGTCCTGCTCGCCGACGCCGACGGCCGCCACCTGCGGCACGGGGCGGCGCCCAGCCTGCCCGACTTCTACAACCGCGCCATCGACGGCATCGCCACCGGCGAGGGCGTCGGCTCCTGCGGGACGGCCGCGCACCGCCGGGCGCCCGTGATCGTCGCGGACATCGCCACGGACCCGTTCTGGGACGACTTCCGCGCGCTGGCCGAGCGGGCGCGGCTGGCCGCCTGCTGGTCGACGCCGATCCTGGCCCGGGACGGCTCGCTGCTCGGCACGTTCGCGATGTACCACCGCGTGCCCCGGGCGCCGCAGGCCGCGGACCTGGCGCTGGCCCGCGTGTTCGCCGAGACCGCCGCGCTCGCGGTGGAGCGCCACCAGGCGGAGCGGGCCCGCCGGGCCGCCGAGGCCAAGGAGGCCGCCGCCCGCGCCGACCTGGCGTTCCTGCTGGACGCGAGCACCGTCCTGACCGCCGACCTCGACCACGAGCAGACGCTGCGCCGCCTTGCCGCGCTGTGCACGCCCCGGCTCGCGCCGCTGTGCGCGGTCGACGTCGTGGAGGCGGGGCGGCTGCGCAGGATCGCGGTCAGCGCCCCTTCCGAGCGGGAGGACGCGCTGCTCGCCGCGCACATCCCGGTGTACGACGCCGACGACGACGCGGTCGCACGCGTCCTGGCCTCCGGGCTGAGCGAGGTCGCGCGCCGGACGCCCACCGGGCCCGGCCCCTGGCACGACCTGGGGGTCACCGGCTACCTGTGCGTCCCGCTGCGCGACCGGGGCCGCGTCTTCGGCACGCTCACCCTGCTGACGACGGACGCGGACTCCTTCGACGGCCACACCGTCGCCCTCGCGGAGGAACTGGCCCGGCGCGGCGCCTCGGCGGCGCTCAACGCCCACCAGCACACCCAGCGCGTCGCCCTGGCCCGCGACCTCCAGGCCGGGCTGCTGCTGTCCGAGGTGCCCCGGCCCCCGGGCGCCGAGATCGCGACGTACTACCACCCGGCGGGCGAGGGCCTCGAGGTCGGGGGCGACTTCTACGACGTGTTCCCGCTGCCGGCGGGCGGCTGGGCGTTCATGCTCGGCGACGTCTGCGGGCGGGGCGCCACGGCGGCCACGACGACCGCGCTGGTGCGGCACACCGCACGCGCCGTGGCGCCGCTGCTCCCTGGACCCGAGGCCGTCGTGCAGGCGGTCAACAAGGCGCTGTCCGACCGGCCGCAGAGCCACGGCACCGGCTTCGTCACCCTGGTCTACGGCCACTTCACCCAGGGGGCCGACGACGGCCTCGACCTCGACCTGGTCCGGGCGGGACACACGCTGCCGCTGCACCTGACCGAGGACGCTGCACCCCGTCCGGTCATCGGCGAGGGCCCGCTGCTCGGCGTGACCCCGCGGCCGGTCCTGGAGACGGTCCGGCTGCACCTGCGGCGGGACGAGAGCCTGGTCCTCTACACCGACGGGATCACCGAGGCGCGTGCGCCCGGAGGTGAACAGTTCGGCGAGGAACGGCTGCTGGAGGTCCTGGACGCCTCGCGCCCGGCCGATCCCGAGAGCGTGATCGCCGCCGTGACGCGTGCGGTGCGGGCCTTCACCGGCGGATCCGAGGGGGACGACGACCAGGCGGTCCTGGTCCTGACGGCCACGGCGACTCCGGCGGCTCCGGCGGGGACAAGGACGGGGATCTGAACGGGGCCGGGCCCTGGACCCGGCCCCGGGCCCCGCTGGTCCATTTGGCCCCTTAAAGGGATGAACGGGGCCGATCCGGTTACCAGGGGAGAATGAACCTCTCCCTCGGGTCCCTCGGATCCCACGGACAGCTCGAACTGGCCTCGAGCTCCAGCACCTCGCTCTGGCTCATCGTCATCGGCGTGGTCGTTGTCGTGGCCCTCCTGGCCGCCTTCGTGTACGGCAGCCGTCGCACCCGGCAGCGCGCGGCGCGCGACGTCCGCGCCGACCCCGCGGCGGGCTCGGCCCCCGACCAGCGGGGAAAGTCCTGGCAGACGATCGACGACGACCCGGACCAGGGCAACCCGCACCGGTAGCACCCGGTGCGGAAGTGACGTCCGGTACGCGTACCGGGGTGCGGGTTGGTGGAGCGGCGCGGGCGGATGCGAGGATGCCGCCATGCATGCGTTGCCCAACCCGAAGGTGCACGTCACCCGCCGCGATCAGGTGCTGCTCGTCACCGTGCGCGGGGAGACGGACCAGGACGACAGCGAAGAGTTCGAGGCGGCCTGGGAGGCCGCCGACCGGGCCGGGCTGCCGACCACCGCCGTCGACCTCTCGCGGGTCTCCTTCGCCGACAGCATGCTCCTCAACGCGCTCCTCGGCGCCCTGCGCCGCCACGAGGCCGCGGGCCGCGAGCTGATCCTCCTGGGCCCGCTGCCGCCGACCGTGAGCCGCCTGCTGTCGCTGAGCGGCACGCTGGAGCACTTCACGGTGGCCGACACCGGCCCCTCGCCCACCAGCTGACCGCGACGCCTCGTCCGCGTCGCGCCGGCGGGTGTGCGCGAGCGGCGAACGAGAAGGACCACATGACCACACGGCAGGGAACGAGCCACGGGACACGCCCCGTGGCCGCCGCCCCCATGACCGGCGCCGCCCACCGGCCGCTGCTGGGCACCCCCTTGCGGCACAGCACCGTCTGGGCCGCCGACAAGCCCCTGATAGCCGAGGCGCGCGACGCCGTGCGGGCCCTGCTCGCGCGGGCCGGGTACGGCTCCGAGGGGCGCACGAGCCAGGACGCGCAGCTCGTCGTCAGCGAACTCGTCACCAACGCCCTTCGCCACGCCCCCGGCCCGGGCGGCCTTGACCTGGAGCTGGTCCGCCCCTCCGGGGAACTGCCGGAGGCCGGACGCGGATTCGGCGTCCTGCGGATCACCGTACGCGACGGCTCCGCCCACCCGCCCACGCCCCGGGCCCACGACCCCCTCCGCATCGGCGGCCACGGCGTGAACCTGGTGGTGCGCCTGTGCGGGGAGTTGCGGGTGGTGCCCCTGGGCACGGGGAAGCAGGTGACGGCCGAGCTGGCGCTGGGTCCGGCAGGTTCGCCCGCCGGCGGGTGAGCAAGACGCTGGGTCCGGCGGGTTCGCTCGCCGACGGGTGAACAAGACTCCTGGGTCCGGCCGCCCCGCTCACCGACGGGTGAGCGAGGCACTCCGCACGCTCACTGGACGACGAGCAGTCCCTCGCGCAGGTGCGACAGGGTGCGCGAGAGCAGCCGCGAGACCTGCATCTGGGAGACGCCGAGGCGCTCGCCGATCTGGGCCTGGGTGAGTTCTTCCACGAACCGCAGGTGGATGATGTACCGGTCGCGCTCGCCGAGTTCGGCGATCATCGGGGCGAGCGACTGGAAGTCCTCGACGAGCCCGAGGGCCTGGTCCTCGATGCCGATGAAGTCCTGCAGGGCGGTCTCCCCGTCCTCGCCGGCGCTCATCGTGGCGTCCAGGGAGTGGGAGTTGTACCCGTTGGAGGCGACCTGGGCCTCGCGGACCTCGTCCTCGGCCAGGCACATCAGCTCGGAGAGCTCCTTGACCGACGGGGTGCGGCCCAGGCGGGTGCGCAACTCCTCGGTGGCCCTGGCCAGTTCGACGCGGGCCTCCTGGAGGCGGCGCGGCACGTGCACGGCCCAGGTGGTGTCGCGGAAGAACCGCTTGATCTCGCCGACGATGCACGGGATGGCGAAGGTGGTGAACTCGACCTCGCGGGTCAGCTCGAACCGGTCGATCGCCTTGATCAGGCCGATCATGCCGACCTGGACGATGTCCTCCATCTCCTCGGGGCCACGGCTCCGGAAGCGTCCGGCCGCGTACCGCACGAGGGACATGTTCATCTCGATCAGCGTGTTCCGCACGTAGCTGTACTCGGGCGTGCCCTCCTCCAGCGCGGACAGCCGGGCGAAGAACTGCCGGGACAGCGTGCGGGCGTCACTCGTCGGCATCCGGGACGGATCGGCGATCTCGGGCAGCGCCCCGGACCGGGTGCCGCGGCCGGTGGCCGCGATGGTGAGCGTCATGTCGTGTCCCCTCCCACGCGTCCAGGGTTCGAACGTCGTGTCGCCGGCCACGGAAGCAGCCAGCATCGGGGCGCGCCTACCCAGGCGCAGGCCTTCCATGCCGGACTCCACCCGAAAGGACGTAAGGCCCCCCATGCACCGCCGCTTCCACGGCGCACGCGCCGAGCGCGGAACCGGCGCGCGCACGGATCCTGAGGCGGCTTCAGGGGCCGTACGTGGTGGGGCCGGACCCCGTATCCGCTCGGGATCCGGCCCCACCGCGCCTCCGCACGCGCGGGCCACCGCGACCGCCGTCAGGCGGCGTCGAGGGCGGAGGTGATCTTGTCGGTCATGTCGGCGAGTACGGGGCCGGAGGCGCCCTTGCCCGCCTGCGCGCCGGTCTCCAGGGCGCGGACCACCGTGGCCCGGAAGTCGGCGGCGTCCGCCGCGTCCTGAGCCTTCAGCAGCCGCATCGACTCCGTCAGCGCGGGCAGCACCTGGTCCGCCATCGCCGCCACCGTCTTCCCCTCGAACCTGATGCTCCCCGACTTCTCGGCCAGTACGTGGCCCACCGGGCCGGTCGCGGAGGCGAGGGCGATGCTGCCCTTCGCCGCGATCCGGTGCGCCGCGCCCGTCGCGGCCAGCAGCGCCACGGCGCCGTAGGCGGCGGTGCGGAGGGTGGCCTTGTCCTGGGCGGTGAGGTTGATCGCCATGGTCGTGAACTCCCGTGTCCCGCAGGCCGGCCCGCCCCTCGTGGGCGGTCCGTGCGCTGTCGATGGCCCTACTTTCACGGCACCGCCTGTCGCCCGCCTGTCACCGGCCTGACACGGCCGCCGTCACCGCCGCACCCCCTCCGAACAGGGCCCGCGTAGGCTCCCGCACCATGACGACACCTCACTCCGACGCCGGGATCCGGCCCTTCCGCCTCTCCGTCCCCGAGAGTGAGCTGGAGGACCTGCGCCACCGCCTGGACCGGACCCGCTGGCCGGACCAGTTGCCGGGGGTCGGCTGGGAGTACGGCGTGCCGCTCGGGTACCTGCGCGACCTCGCGCACCACTGGCGGCACGCGTACGACTGGCGCGCGGCCGAGGCCCGGCTGAACGAGTGGCCGCAGTTCACCACCACGATCGACGGCGCGAACGTCCACTTCGCGCACGTCCGCTCGCCCGAGCCGGACGCCACGCCGCTGATCGTGACGCACGGCTGGCCCGGCTCCGTCGTGGAGTTCGAGAAGGTCGTGGGGCCGCTCACCGATCCCCGGGGGCACGGCGGCGACCCCGGGGACGCCTTCCACCTGGTCCTGCCGAGCATTCCGGGCTTCGGTCTCTCCGGGCCCACCCCGGAGCCGGGGTGGGACCACGTGCGCGTGGCGGGCGCGTTCGGTGAGCTGATGGAGCGGCTGGGGTACGCGCGCTACGGAGCGCAGGGCGGCGACTGGGGCTCCGCGATCTCCCGCGAGCTGGGCCGGCTGCGGCCCGGGAACGTCATCGGCGTCCACCTGAACATGATCCCCGGCGCGGGGGCGTCGTCCGAGCCGACCGAGGACGAACTCGCCGCGCTGGCACCGGCCGAGCGTGCGCGCACCCTCGCCTCCTGGGAGCGGATGCGGGCGTGGACGCGGGACGAGCAGGGGTACGCGGACATCCAGTCGACCCGCCCGCAGACCCTCGCGTACGGCCTCACCGACTCACCCGTGGGCCAACTCGCCTGGATCGTGGAGAAGTTCAGGCAGTGGACGGACTCCGTGGACGTGCCGGAGGAGGCGGTCGACCGCGACCACCTCCTCACCAACGTGATGCTGTACTGGCTGACCGGCACCGCCGGTTCCTCCGCGCGCCTGTACTACGAGCGCGCCCACGGCCCGTACGGCGGCAGGCCGCCGGAGCCGTCGCCGGTGCCGACCGCGTTCGCGGCCTTCCCCGCGGAGAACTTCATCGTCCTGCGCCACCTCGCCGAGCGCGCGAACAACATCGTGCGCTGGACGGAGTTCGAGCGCGGCGGCCACTTCGCGGCGATGGAGGCGCCGGAGGCCCTGGTGGGCGACGTCCGGGCGTTCTTCGCCGACCTGCGCCGGTCCGCGGCCTGACGTCCGGCACGGGGTTACGGGTACGGGGTTACCGCCATGGGGTTACCGGTACGGGGAAGGGGCGGTCGGGACCCCCGTACCGGGCCACCCCTTCCCCGTACCACCCGACGCCCCTACACGGCGGCGAACTTCGCCTGTGCGGCCGTCGGGTAGTCCGTGTAGCCGTCCGCTCCCCCGCCGTACACGCGCCGGTTCGGCGGCGGGGCCAGGGGCTCGCCGGAGGCCAGCCGGGCGGGCAGGTCCGGGTTGGACATGAAGAGGCGGCCGAACGCGACCACATCCGCGTGCCCCTCCGCCACCAGCCGGGCCTGGGCCACCGGGTCGCTGGCCGCCGGGCCGTTGTGGTTGGCGATCAGCGTGCCGGACCAGCGGGTACGCAGGTCGGCGACGGCGCCGTACCGGCCGCGCTCCAGAACGTGCAGGTACGCCAGGCCCAACGGCTCGACGCGGTCGACGAGTTCGCGGTACGTCGTACGGGCATCGGCCTCCGCGATCTCGTTCTCGTCGTTGTCCGGCGAGACGCGCAGCCCGACGCGCTCCGGCCCGACCGCCTCGGCGACCGCGTGGACCACGTCCAGCGGGAAGCGCAGGCGGCCTTCGAGGGAGCCGCCGTACCGGTCGGTGCGGCGGTTGGTGTTCTCGGCGATGAACTGCTGGATGAGGTAGCCGTTCGCGCCGTGGATCTCCACACCGTCGAACCCGGCCGCCATCGCCCGTACGGCCGCCGCCGCGAAGTCCTTGACCGTGGACTCGATCTCACCGGCCGTCAGCTCGCGCGGGGTGACGTGCGCGAGGCTGCCCTCCGCGGTGTGGATCCTGGCGCCCTCGATCCGTACAGGGGATGGCGCGACCGGGGTCACGGCGCCCGGCAGGGTGAGCGGGTGCGTCATCCGGCCCACGTGCCACAGCTGGGCGAAGATCCGCCCTCCCTCGGCGTGCACGGCCTGGGTGACCTCGCGCCAGCCGCGCACCTGCTCGGGCGTGACGAGCCCGGGGATGCCGGGGCCGCCCTTGGCGAGCGCGTTGACGTACACGCCCTCGGTGATGAGCAGGCCCGCGCCGGAGCGCTGGCGGTAGTAGGTCGCGGCGTGCGGCGAGGGCACCCCGGTGTCGTCGTCCGCGCGGGCCCGCGTCATCGGCGCCATGGCCACGCGGTTCGGCAGGTCGAGCGCCTCGGTGTGGTGCGGTGCGAGCAGGGCTTCGTACATGGCGGATCCCCCGGTGGTCCGTGGCGGTACGGAGAAGCGCACGTGCAGCGGCACGGGCGTGATCGGCGCTGCCGGCCCGGCCGTCACCCGTCGGTCCGGGGGCGGTCGAGCGCGATCACCTCGACCTCGATCTGCCAGTCGGGCTGAGCCAGCGAGACGACCTCGATGAGGGTGTCCGCCGGGTAGGGCTCGGAGAGGAACTCCTCGCGGAGGTGATCACGTGCGGGAGGTTCTCCGCCATCCCGCGCACGAAGATGCCGACCTTCACGACGTCGGTGAAGGCCAGGCCGGCGGCGTCCAGGACACGGCCGACGTTGCGGAAGGCCTGGCGGCCCTGGGCCAGGAAGCCCCCCTCGACGGTGGCGCCGTCCTCCTCGAACCCGGCCTGACCGGAGACGTACACGAAACCGCCCGCCCTGACGGCCTGCGAGATGCGGTACGGCTCATACCAGTCGGGGTCGGTGGCCACCTTCCGTATGCCTGGGGTGGTGGTCCCCGTGGTGGTGCTGGACATGGCTCTCCCCTCGTCACGGCACGGCGGACCGCCGCGGCCGGAGCCGTTACGAAACGTTCCGTAACGCTGTGCACGCTAGGGGGCACCGGGGCCCTTGTCAAAACTGAACGTAACGTAACGCTGGGCTAGGCTGAAATCATGTCTCCCGAACCCAACAGCGAGCGCCGCAGCGAGCGCGCCCGCCTCGCGATCCTGGACGCGGTCTTCGACCTGTGCGTCAGCAAGGGGTACGCGAAGGTCACCATCGAGGCGATCGCCTCGCAGGCCGGCGTCGGCAAGCCCACCATCTACCGGTGGTGGCGCTCCAAGGGCGCGCTGGCGCTCGACGTGCTGAACGAGCGGATCGGGTCCAACACCGACTTCCCCGACACCGGTGACATCGTCGCCGACCTCACCACCCAGATGACGCGCGTGACCGCGCTGCTCACCAGCGACACCGGCCGGGTCTACCGGGGCGTCATCGGGGAGGCCCAGAACGACCCGGAACTGATGCGCGCCATGCGCGAGACGGTGGTGAACCCGCGCATCCACGGCTGCCGACGAAGGCTCGAAATCGCCGTCAAGGCGGGCCAGTTGCGTGCGGACGTGCCGACCTCGTCGATGGTCGACCTGTTCTACGGACCGGTGTACTACCGCTTCCTGCTGGGCTTCGACGTCCCGGACATCCGCGCGTGTACGGACCTGGTGGAGGAGGTCGTGGCCGGGTTGCGACCGTAGGGCGTGGCCCGTGGCCGTAGCCCGTGACTCGCGACCCGCGACCCGCGACCCGCGACCCGTGGCTCGTGGCTCGTGGCTCGTGGCTCGTGGAGGATGCTCTGCCTGCCCCGCCGGAAGTTAGCCTGTGCCCATGAGGGAGAGCACGGCCACGGCAGGTGTGGGCAGCGAACCGGACGCGCGCACAGCAGAGCGCGCACGGGTGTGGAGCGAGCGGCTGAAGGAGCGCATCTACGCCTCGCTCACGCTGCTCGCCGTACTCGTGGGCCTCGTGCAGGGCGGCAACGCTTCGCACCGCGGTGCCGCGATCACGGTCGCGGCGACCGCGCTGGGGCTGTGGCTGGCGACGCTGGTGGCCGACCTCCAGGCCCATCCCGTCGCCCACGGCAGCCGCCCGCGCGCCGCCGACGTACGGCACACGCTCTTCACCAGCAGCCCCCTGCTCACGGTCGCGGCGACCCCTCTCCTGCTGATCGCCCTGTCGGCGGTGGGTGCCCTGGAACTCGGCACCGCCCTGTGGATCGCGGTCGGCAGCGAGGTCGCCGCGCTCGCCGCCTGGGGCTTCCTCGGTGGGCGGCGCGTGGGATCGGGGCCGGTGAGGGCCCTGGTCACGGCGGCGCTGAGTGCGGTGATCGGCGTCGGGGTCGTGATGGTGAAGCTGCTGGCCGGGCACTGAGGGGCCGTTGAACGACCACGGGTCGGCCACTGAACGAGCACGGGTCGGCCACTGACCGGTCGGCGATCGGGAACCAGGGCCGGAACCGGACACCAGTTCCCTCTCCGCCGCCGCGTGCCCACTCGATGCCCCTATCGTGCCGTCAACCAGCGGCCGGGGAGTTCCGGAAGCGGGCGGCCCTGTTCCCTTCGGACGGCCTGTGCGACGATGGTGGAACCGCTAGAGCGATCGCAGCCCTGTCAGGCCAGTGCAGGCAGACGGTCCACGGGCGCCGGGCATCGCCCCCTTCACGGGCAGCCGGTCCCGCCATCGCTGTCGGGCCACCCATTACGCGGTCCGCCTCTTTGGGCTCATGACCCCCTCGGGAGGGGGCGCCCACCATGTTCATCACGTCCAAGGTCGACGGCACCACTGCCGTCCTCACCGCGCGCGGAGAAATCGACTTCGACGCGCTGCCCGAACTCGTCAACGCGTCCGCCGCACTGCCGCCCTCGGTCACCGAAGTGACCTGGGAACTGCGCGAAGCGCCGTTCATGGACATCGCGGGACTGCACCTGCTGATACACCAGCGCCTGGCCTGCGAGCAGGCAGGCCGGAAGCTGACCGTCACCGGACTGCACCGCCAGCCGCTCCACCTGCTGGAGATGGCACAAAACCTCTTCCCCGACGGCCGCTGGAACGAGTTCCTGCCGGACTCGGCTGCCGCGTCGGAGGCAGCAGCCTGATGTTTCGTGCCGGGCCACATCCCTCAGATGTGGCGGGTAGCCACCGGGCCCGGTCCCAACCCCCCTGCGCCGGGGAATCCCGAATGACGAGACGGACTCCCCCGGCCTAACGTTCCGGCCATGGCAGCTCCGTACGAAACCCCTGATGGCAGCGCACGCGTGACCGCTCGCTGCCAGGACGACTCATCGGTCGTCGTGACCTTCCACGACCGCTCCGCCATGGCACCGGACTCCGTCCACTACGCGGTGGAGCTGCACGCCCCGGGGCTGACCGCGCGCGTGGACGGGGTCATCGCGTGGCTGTGGGGGCGTGATCTGGTCGCGTTCCTGGACGAACTCGCCGCCGACTACCAGGGGTAGAACGGTACGCGTACGTGGTGCACCAACGACCGCGACCTCTCCGTCTCGGCGGTCTTCCGGTCGGGCGGCTACGCGGGGCTCACGTGAACCGCGCGTCCGTGGCGGAAGGCCGCCGGCGGCTGGAGTGCTTCGGTGACCACCTGGCTGGAGGCGGGCGAGCAGTTGGCCTGCCTGGCCGCTGACGTGCGGCACTTCCTCGGTCAGGACTGCTGAGCCTTGGGCTGGGCCTTGGGCTGAGCCTTGGTCGGCTCGGTGAAGGCCTCGGCCGGCTGCCTGGCGCTTGGGGTGTGTGGCCGTGCGGGAGGGCAGTGGCGGACGTCCAATCCGCCACTGCCCTCCCGCGCAGGTTCGTCATGCGGTTCCGTGCGCGTACGGTTCCGTGCGCGTGCCGACGGGGTTCGTTACTCCTTCTCCGCTTCTTCCTTTGCGGTGGCGTCGCCCGTTGCGGGGATGGTGAGTTCGATGGTCTTGGGGGTGGTGAGCATGCCGGTGCCGGGGGTGCCGTTGGACTGGTAGGTCTTGATCTCGTTGGTGGTGGTGTCGACGGCGAGGACGTCGGCTGTGCCGTCGCCGTTGTGGTCGCCGAGGGTGAGGTGCTGGTGGGTGCCGAACGGCATGATGGTGACGGGTGCCTTGAAGGGGTTCTTGGTCACGTCGCCGGTGGAGATCCAGACCTTGAGGGTGCCGTTGGGGTCCAGGGCCATGATGTCGCTGGTGCCGTCGCCGTCCGCGTCACCTGCGGTGGCCTGGGTGAAGTTCCCCCAGTTGGTCAGGTACTGCGGGGGTGCGAAGGGGTTGCCGGTGTCGCCCTTGAGGCCGCGCCAGAGGTAGGCCTTATTCTCGTTGGTGTTCACCGCGGCGATGTCGGCGATGCCGTCGTTGTCGAAGTCGCCGCCGCTGACCTGCTGCAGGTGGGCAGGCCAGTTGGTCAGGGCCTTGGTGTCCTTGGTGAAGGTGCCGTCGCCGTTGCCGCGCCACAGCCAGGCCTTTGAGCCGTCGGTGGCGACGATGTCGGCCTTGCCGTCGCCGTTGAAGTCGCCCGCGGCGGTGTGGGAGTAGTCCCAGGTGTCGTACAGGACGGTGCCCTTGTCGAAGGTGCCGTCGCCCTTGCCCTTGAACTGGTACAGCTTGCCGTCGGCGTCGTTACGTGCGACCAGGTCGGCCTTGTCGTCCCCGTCGAAGTCCGCGGTCACCGACTCCGCCAGGTCCTCGGCCTTGAGGGTTCCGGGCGGGTCCTCTTCGCCACCCTCGACAACAGTGCTGCGCTCCAGGGTCTCGGAGCGCAGGGTCTCGCCCTTGAGCTCGAGCGTGGCGGTGACTCGGATGTCGAGTGGTCCCGGCTCCTGGCCTTCGCGGGTCACCGACCAGACACGACCACTGCGGACCTCGTGGGTGCGCAGGTCCTCGCCGTTGAATGTCGCCTCGACGGTCATGCCCTCGTTGGCGACACCCTTGTAGGTGTGGTCGGCCGGGATGGTGGCGTCTTCCTTGGGGTCGTTGAGGTAGGGCGTCTGCAGCGTGATGTCCTTCGTGGGGAACGGCTGCAGTTCTGTCTTGGTGGTCCCGATGTCCTGGCCGAAGAGCAGGTCGTCGTCCCCGCTGAGATCGACCCACCCCACCACCTTGGAGAAGGTGCCGTTGCTCGGGATGGTGAACACGCTCTTGCGGTCGGGCCCGGAGACCACCTTCGCGCCTGGTTCGCCGGTGCCGGACATCCACAGGTTCGTACGACCGCTGGGCTGCATGGTCAGGATGGTGACCTGGCTGAACTCCAGCGGCGCGACCTCCTCGCTCTCCTGCTGGGCCTCGGGCGCCGCGGGAGCCTCGCTGGCTGCGGGCAGCGGGGTGTCCGGTCCGGGCTGCTGCTGCGGGGCGGTGGCAGTGCCGTCCGGTCGGGGTTCGTCCCCTGCGGCGAGGGCGGGGGTGACGGCCACGGCGGTGAGCGAGAGGGCAGCAAGCGGGGCGACGAGCGCGCCACGCAGCGCACGAGTCCTCAGGAACGGGTGGGAAAGGGGCACAGCTTCTCTCCGGCTTTCGTACGACGGCCCCGTACCAGCAGACATGGCCCGTACGGGAAGGGTGTCCCACCACCCTCAAGGCCACCGGCAGCACAGGGCAGAGCCGAAGGAGGGCAAGCACAGGTCCGAAGGAGGACACCGCCCGAACCTGCGCGGGCGTGGGAGGGGTCCTAGCAAACCGAAGAGGCGACCCCCCACCCCCCCCAGGTGCCCGAGGCCGGGGGCGGTGAGCCCCCGCCGCGGGGGGCCCCCC
>NZ_JBEOYE010000015.1:61201-124379 GCF_040296945.1 Streptomyces sp. NPDC001941
ACACCCGGCCCCCCCCCATGGCGGCCAACCCCGGGCCCTCCGCCGCCCCCCCCCCCACCCGCGGGGGCTTTGGGGGGGTTCTTCCCACCGGTTGCCCCCCACCCCACCCACGCCGATGGTCACCGGGGCCGGGTCCGGTCAGCACCGGCCGCGGTGCACAGCCGGGGTGGTGTCAGGAACCGTTCGCGGTGCGCTTGCGGGCCACCAGCATCGAGGTCCCGCCCGCGCCCAGCAGCCCCATGCCGGCGACGCCGGCCCAGGCCATCTGGCTGCTGTTGCCGCCGGTGGCGGCGAGCTCGGCACCGGCGTTCACGCCGCCCTTGGGCGTGGCACCCTGCGCGGCCGCGGGCTTCGGGGTGGTGGGCTGCACGGGCGACGCCTTCGGGGCGCCGGCCTTCACGCCGGTCGCCACGCCAACCTTCGTACCGGTCTTCACGCCGGGCTTCACGGCGACGTTCTCGGCCTTCTGGCCGGCGGGCGCCTTCGTGCTGGAAGCCTGCGTCGGTGCGGGCTCGCGCGTCTTGCAGTCCGTCTTGTGGTCGGTGTTGTCGACGGCGAGGCAGTCACACTCGGCGGCGACCTTCTGGGCCTTCTGGGCCTTCTTCGCCTGCTTGGCCTGCTTGGCCTCCTTGGCCTCGGCCGCCTTGTCGACCTTGTGGGCGGTCCGCGCGTGATCCTTCAGCGCTGCCGTGGATCCCTCGGCCTTCTGCGCGACGGGGGTCCGTACGCCCGAGGCGTCTCGAACCGCAGGCTTCTTCGCTATGAAGCCGACCGTCTCACCACGGAACTTCAGAGCGACCGTGCCGTCCGCCGACGTCACACACGTCACACCAGCCCGCATCAGCTCAGCAAGCTGATCGGTGTACGCGAACACGGGCTTGCCGCCCCGCACGTCCACCTGCTTCACACCGAGCTGCGCGCCCCACCGCTTGAGCTGTTCCATGGCCTGCCGCTTGGCGGCGGCGGCCGTGGACTCGCGGTCGGCCTGAGACGACTGCTGCCGCGGCTTCTCCTTGGCCCTGCCCTCGCCGCTCGCGACGGCGCCGCCACGGCTGCCGTCGGCGGTCTCGCCCGCCCGCTTCTGGCGGCTGTCGTCCACGCCACGCTGGCCGGTCTTCTTGCTGCCCGACTCGACAGCACCGGACGTCCCGCTCGCGGAGCCCTTCGCGGTCCCGTTCGCGGAACCCTGCACCGTGCCCTGCGCGGACCCCCTCGCTGTGCCGTTCGCGGAGCCCTGCACCGTACCGTTCGCGGAACCCTTCGCCGTGTCGGCCCCGTCCGCCCGCTCCACCGGCGCGGGTGCCGGGCTGTCGGCGAACGCGGAGCCCGCTCCCGGGATGATCGTGGCCGCCGCGATACCGGAGACAGCGACGATCTTCTTCATCGGTTTCACGCGCGTGCGTGCGTGCTTTGCCATGTAAGCGTCCTTCTGCTCTATGCGACGTGCTCGGTCCTCAAGGTGCTTGTGCCGAGCACGCGTCGGTCCAGAGGGGCAGCGCCCGCCGCCCCAGGGCAGGAGTCAGTGACCCCTGCCCCGGGCGAGAGCCAGTGACCGGCGTTCCTCGCGGCCCCGCTTCGGGTCTGCTGTGCTCAGTGGGGGACGGTTCAGCCGACCGGCTTGACCTTCATCGCCGTCTTGGCGTTGCCGGTCTTGGCGGCCTTCTTGACGGTGCTGGCCTTGCTGACCTCGGCGACCTTCTTGTCGGCCTTCTTGGCCTTCTTGGCCGTCCCGGCCTTCTCGGCCGCGGTCAGGTCGATCGCCTTCTTCACCGTCGTGGAGTGCTTGGCCTGGGCCACGGAGGGCTTGGCGTCGAGGACGGGCGCCGGGCTGGCCGCCATGGACACGCCGCCCAGGGCGAGCGTGGCGCCCGCGACGGTGGCGGCGACGACGGCGATGCGCTTGCTGATGTTCATGGATGGCTCCAAGTGACGTCGGTGTTCGCTGTCTTGCTCTGACGTCGAGAAACCTAGCCATGAAGAGATTTAGGGCATGTATCGGAAATACATGAACAACGCTCAGCTATCACCATCAGCGACAGTCGCTGTCCGGATCGCGCCACGAAGGCGGGACGCGGGCACTCCGGGCCAGGTCCACCCCGTCGCAAGCCAGTTGGGGAGCGCCGAGGGTACGCCTCGAACCCCTAACCCCCAGGGGGTAGGGGTGAGCGCAGCCGCCGATGACACGGACGCACCCGTGCGAATGTTGCAGAAAGTAGGGGGACTTACGCCACGCCCCGTAAAGGCGAGCTAACAGGCCGGTCCCCAGCCCCCAGCCGCAACCCTCACCCCTCCGCCCTCACTCCTCAGCCCTCAGCCGCAAGCCGGTTCAGCCACTCCGTCAGCAACTGCTGTTCCGCGCCGCTCAGCTTCGTCTGATCCGGCAGTACGGCGCGCAGCGCGCAGGCCGCTCCCGCCGGGCCCGCGTCCCGTACCGCAGGGCGCTCGTTGGTGACGGCGGTGACCATCGACTCGCGCAGTGTCGTCAGCAGGGCCGGGTTGCGCCGGTCTTCGCGCAGGGACAGCCAGGTGAGCACCGCGCCGCGCGCCGTCGCGTGGATGATTTGTGCCGCCAGGTCCTCGTCGACGCGCAGCCAGCCGCCCGCCGCGAGGCGGCGGATGCGGCCCATCAGGATCTCCATCCCGGCTTCGAACGCGGCCGAGTCGGTCCGGGCGGGCTCGGTGTACATCAGCGTGAACAGCGCGGGGTTCGCCAGGCCGAACTCGACCGCGATGTCCCAGCCGCCCCTGAGGTCCTCGATCGGGTCCCGGGGGTCGGGGTCGACGTGCTTGGTGGCGAGGAACGCCACGAAGCCGTGCTCGGCGACCGCGTCGAGCAGCCCGTCCTTGTCGCCGAACAGCCGGTAGATGGCCGGCGGCTGCAGGCCCGCCGCGTCGGCGACCGCGCGGGTGGTGACCGCCTCGCGCCCTCCACTCGTCAGGAGGCCGATGGCTGCCTCGATCACCCGCTGCCGGGTCTGCTCCCGGGCCGGGGGCGCGGTATCGGGCTTGGCGGCGGGACTGTCGTCGCCGCCTGCGGCACGTGGACGTCGTGAAGGCATGAATCGATGATACCGCTCTCATGATTCCATCGTTATTATCAGTGTTACCGTTGCAGCAGTATCACTGGAATCAGCTGTGCACGGGAACGCGCGGATACGCGCGGAAACCCACAGAAACAGGAACTGGAGCACACCATGATCATCATCACCGGAGCCACCGGACAGCTGGGCCGCCGCATCGTCGAGAGCCTGCTCACCCGCGTACCGGCCGGGCAGGTCGGCGTCAGCGTCCGCGATCCGCAGAAGGCGAAGGCCCTCGCCGACCAGGGGGTACGCGTACGCCAGGGGAGCTTCACCGACGCCCGCGGCCTCGCCCACGCCTTCGAGGGCGCCTCGCAGGTCCTGATCGTTTCCGTCGACAAGATGGGCGAGGAGTGCGTCAGCCAGCACCGGACCGCCATCGACGCGGCCGTGGCGGCGGGCGCCCGCCGCATCCTCTACACCAGCCAGATGGGCGCGAGCGCGACCTCCCGCTTCGAGGCGTGCCGCGACCACGCGGCCACCGAGGACGCGCTGCGGGCCGGCGGCGTACCGTTCACCTCCCTCCGCAACGGCTTCTACGCCGCCAGCGGCGCCCACTTCCTCGGCCACGCCCTCGACTCCGGGCGCCTCGAACTGCCCGCCGACGGGCCCGTCGCCTGGACCGCGCACGACGACCTCGCCGACGCGGCGGCGGCCGTGCTGGCCGACGAGGGGCGCTTCGAAGGCCCCACGCCGCCCCTCACCGCCGGCGGGACGCTCACCTTCGAGGAGATCGCCGCGGTCGCGAGCGAGGTGACGGGCCGGACCATGACGAGGACGGTCGTGCGCGACGACGACTTCCGCGACCAACTGGTGGGCCAGGGACTTCCGTTGGAGCGCGCCGACCAGTTGCTCGGCATCTTCGCGGCCGCCCGCGCGGGCGAGTTCTCGGCCGTCGACCCTACACTGGCGACCCTGATCGGCCGCGAGCCCCGCACCATGGCCGACGTACTGCGCGAGCAGCTGTCCAAGAGCTGACTCGTCCGGACGGCACCGGCCGCGGCCGGGATCGGATCGGACACGTCGCCAAACAGTGCGCGATCGATGCGAGTTGGCGCGGTGGCTGGAGGCGGTCAAGCTCAGCTACAGAGTTGTTCGCGGCACGAACAGATGGACCCCTCGGGCACGTACGTAGGTGGGCACGTCCCGTCATCCGGCGCCGCGAGCGATGCGGAACCGCCACGCCCGGCACGAAAGGTCCTGCGCGCCATGAACGACATCCATACGGTGGTCCACGACCGCGCGGGTCTCGCCGAGGGCGACCTGCCTCCCGACCGGCCCACCCACGAACGACTCGTCCGGGCAGTGCTCTCCTGGCAGGACACCGCTCCCCTCCACCCCGCCGACTACGAACAGATGGGCCTGCTCCTGAGCGGCGCCGCGCACGTGGTCGCCGCCGAACTCCGCCACCGCGTGGACCAGTTGGGGAAGGACGACAGGCGCGGCCACATCAGCCGGATCGTCCTCAGCGAGGCCGAGAGCCGCCTCTCCCAGCCGTCCCGGGGCACCCTTCACGGCGTCCAGCACCAGGCCCGCCTGATCCAGGCCCTGTACCAGCGCCTCGACCACCTGGCCCCCGGCCGCACGAGAGCCGACGGCAACGGCGGCCGGCGCTTCTAGCCGTACCACGCGCCCCCCAGTACTGGGGCCGGACCGGCCCCAGCGGGCTGCCCGGCCCCGGAGACAGCCGGACCCGGTAAGACGGCTACCGGGTACGGCTGTCACTGACGCACGCGCACAGGCACGGCACAGGCACGCCCCCGACGAGGACGACGAGGACCAGGCGTCGGACTCACCCGTGAACGGCGGTGCGCACACGACCCGATGAGGCCGCCCCGCCCAACTTACCGTGGAGTAATGTGACGGGCGTACGCCCCGGACCACGCATGACGCACCGGTCCGGGGCCACCCGGACCGCCCGAGTCCGGGACCATCCACGGAGGCGCCATGTCACTGTCCTCTCGCTCCCCCCTCTACCTCGCCGGGCTCCTCGCCGGGGCGGCCGCCGCGCACGCCGCCGTGCCGAAGCAGTTCGACGCGATCGTCCCCCGCGCCCTGCCCGGGTCGCCGCGCGCCTGGACCTACGCCAGCGGGGCCGTGGAGCTGGCCCTGGCCGCCGGGATCGCGCTGCCGCGCACCCGGCGCAAGGCGGCGCTGGCAGCGGCCGGTTTCTTCGTCGCGGTGTTCCCGGCGAACGTGCAGATGGCCGCCGACTGGCGCGACCGCCCGGCCCCGCAGAAGGCGGCGGCGCTGGCGCGCCTCCCGCTCCAGGCGCCGCTGGTGTTGTGGGCCCTGAGCGTGGCGCGGCGGCAGGGCGACGCCTGAGCGGACGGAAGCGGGGCGCCGGTGCTCCATCGGGTGGACCGGCGGTCCGCGCCGCTGCGTCCTCACTCCGCCCCGACAGGTACTTTCATACGATTCCGGCATGGTTTATCACGCTTACGTCACCGCCGACGTGCACGGAATCATCACCCAGTGGTCCCCCGGTGCGGAACTCCTCTTCGGGCACAGCGCCAAGGACGCGGTGGGCCGGTCCGTGGAACTGATCGTCCCCGAGGAACACCGCGCGGCCCACAGCGCCGGGTACTCCAGGGCCATGGAGGACCCGGCCCTGAGCGAGGTCGTCCTGGACGTCCCCGCCCTCCACTCCGACGGCAGGACCCTCACGAGCCCGGTCCGGCTGATCGTCCTCAGCGACGCGCTCGGTACGGCCCTGGGCGCCCTGGCCGTCTTCAGCAGCGAGGGCACCACCGGGGTCGGCCTCGCGTCCTGAGTCCTGCGGCCCGAGGCCCGGGGCCCGGGGCCCGAAGCCTGACGGGCGGCTCCGCCGCGAGGGTTAGGGCCTGTGCGGGACGAGTACGCGCGGCGCGCCGCGCGTCCGGCCGCCCACGCCAAGGTGAGCACCCGGCTCTCCCTGATGCGGCGACCGAGCGGGCATCCGGCCCCGACGCCCGGGGAGCACAGCCCCGTTCACCTTCGGCGGATTCGCCCACGGCGTAGATCACTGGTGCTCGCTGCCGGGATTTGCTGAGGTGGCCGCATGGAGACTCTGGTTCTGGGTGGAACGGCGTGGCTGGGCCGGGAAGTTGCCCGGCAGGCGGTGGAGCGCGGGCACGCGGTGACGTGCCTGGCGCGGGGCGAGAGCGGGGAGGTCGCGCCGGGGGCGCGGCTGGTGGCCGCGGATCGTGCGTCGGACTCGGCGTACGAGGAGTTGCTCGACCGCACGTGGGACGTCGTGGTCGAGGTGTCCTGGCAACCCGCCTTCGTACGCGGCGCGTTGGCCGCGCTCGGCGGGCGGGCCGGCCACTGGACGTACGTGTCGTCGTGCAACGCCTACGCCTCGCACGCCACCGTCGGCGCCGACGAGTCGGGTGCGACTCTGGAGCCGACGGCGGAGGAGCGGGTGGACCGCGGCCTGTACGGCGAGGCGAAGGTCGCCTGCGAGGTGGCCTCGCGCGAGGCGGTCGGCGACCGTCTGCTGATCGCGCGGGCCGGGCTGATCGGGGGGCCCGGAGACGTCAGCGACCGCTCCGGGTACTGGCCGGCGCGCGCCGCGCGGGACCCGCTCGGCCCGCTGCTCGTGCCGGACGCCGATAGCGCGCCCACGCAGGTGGTGGACGTGCGGGACCTGGTGTCCTGGATCCTGGACTCGGCGGGGGCGGGGACCACGGGCACGTACGACACGGTCGGTCCCGTCGTGCCGTTCGGCGAGTGGATCGAGCTGGTGCGGAAGGTGGCGGGGCACACCGGTCCCGTCGTGCGCGCCGACGAGCGGTGGCTGCTCGACCAGGGCGTGGCCGGGTTCATGGGCCCGGAGTCGCTGCCGATGTGGCTGCTCGAACCCGGCTGGGAGGGCTGGTCGGCCCGCAGCGGCGCGGCGGCCGAGGCGGCGGGGCTGCGGCACCGCCCGCGCGCGGAACTGATCGCCGACGTACTGGCCTGGGAGCGGGAGCAGGGTTTCGCGCGCGAGCGGAAGGCGGGGCTGAGCCGGGGCAGGGAGGAGGAGTTGCTGCGGGCGCTGGGCGCGTAACCGCTCCTCAGGCTCCTCAGCTCCCGGCCGAGCGCTCCAGGGTCACCTCGGCGGCGCCGTCCAGCCTCTGGAAGGCCTTCAGGGTGTACCGGCCGGGGGCCGCGGGTGCGTGGTCGGCGCCGTCCCAGGTGCCGTCAAGCTCGAACCGGAACACCGTCCCGGCGACGACCTGCGTGCTCGCGGCCCGTACACAAGTGGGCCTGAAGTCGGGGCCGTTGGCCGCGTTGTACTGCCCGAGGTAGCGGGCAAGGAGCCGCTGCGCCTCCGTACCGGCCGGGTCCATCGCCGACAGGCCGCCGGGGAGGGGCGGGCTCGGCTCGACGGGTCCCACTCCGGCGCAGACCGGGACCGGGGCCCCGCCGGAAGCGGCGGCGGCCGGGACGGCCGAGGAGGCCAGGGGCACGAGCGCACAGGCGCCGAACGCCAGGGCGAGGGCCAGGTGGTTCTTCACGGGGGCGGGTCCTTCCGGGTGGGGCGGTTCACTGTCTCCTCCACTCAAGCGCGTCCGGACGGCCCTCGGGCGGCGCACTGCGCCATGTGGGTGAAGGCCGCGTGCCGCCGCTACCAGTGCGGGCCGTCGGCGACCTCGTCCAGGGCGTCGCGGTCGAGGATCCGGATCCTCCGGTAGCCACTGACCAGCACTCCTTCGGATCGCAGCGCGTTGAGTGCCGCGTGGACGGAGCGCTCGGACGTACCGCAGAGAGCGGCCAGGTCCGACTGGCTCAGCGGGAAGGGCAGGGTCCCGGCGGGATCGCCGTAGCGGTCGACCAGCACGCGGAGCACCTGGGCGAGCACGGCGCTCGCCGTGCCCCGCAGGCTCCGCCGCCGGTCGCGCGTCCGCAGGTTGGCCACCAGCCGCCGCAGCAGGTCCGCCGACACCGCCGGGTCGCTGCCGATCAGCTGCGCCGCGGTGGAGACCGGCACCACACGCGTCAGGACCTCCGTCCTGGCCACCGCCGAGAAGAGCGCCTCCAGTCCCGCCATGAAGTCGAGCGGGACGACGTCCCCGGGGCCGGCGAAGCCGAGCAGCGCGCGGTCCCCCCGGTCCGTGACCGCTTCCTCCGACACGAATCCGCTCAGGAGGACGTGGACGACCCCGCCGCGCTCCCCCTGCCTGAGCAGGATTTCTCCCGCGGAGTAGACGCGCGGCACTCCCTTCTCGACGAGGCGCGTGACCAGCGGTGACCGCCCGTCGTCCCGGACGACCGGCGCGTGACGGGCGTGCCCCGAGGTCCTGGAAGCGACTCGCTCCGCGCCCGGACCGGACGGTACCGCGTCCGGCTCGGGGCTCGACTCGGCCCGTTCTTCGGTGAGTTGCCGTCGCGCCTCGGTCCACAGCACGCGGTACGGTTCGTCCGCTCCTCCGAGGGCGCGCACGACCGACAGGAGCGTCTCCAGACGGGGCAGGCGGCGGGCGGCGAACATGTCCGAGAGCGTGGTGCGACTGACCCGCGGCTCGGTCCTGGCCTCGATGTCCCGGTAGGAAGGGGAGCCGGCGTCGCGGTGCAGCGCCAGCAGCGCCTCGGCCAGTTCGTCGGTCGTGCTCACGCCCCTCCTCTCCCGTGGGCTCCGTCATGTTCCATCAGGCGGCCGAAGTCCGCAATGTTGCCGTGTCCGGTCGGCCCGGGGGCCGTAGCCTCCTATGAATGCGCTTCGCCCGGGTGAAGGACTGTCACGTCCCGATGAAGCGCGCGAGTTGGGTGGGCCCGGCGTTGGCGCGCCGAACCCACCCTGTGTTCCTGGCTTCTTCTAGCTTCGTGGGCCGAAGGCCAGGTTCCCTGTGATCACGACCGCCCTCGTGCCCGCCGCGAGGGCGTCGTGCTGCGTGAGCACGAACCCCGCTTCGAGCGCCTCCAGTACGGTGCGGACCAGAGGCCACCAACCGTGGGGGCGGACCGTGTTGTTGATCCCGAGGTGGTCACACCCCGGGGCGCGCTCCCGGCCGCGGTGCGTCTCGCCACCGCCGCGGGGACCCTCCTCCTCGTCCAATCCGATCTCCTCGCACTCCTCGACACCGGGGTGTCGAGACCGTCAGCTCCTGACGGGGCGCCCTCGTCAGGAGAACCCACGAGGGAATCGGAACGGCGTGCAGGCATGCGCCGTGCTCATATTCACCGGAGGACAAGCGCGCTGTACAGAGTCGTCCGTGCGCGAACTGCGTCAACCACGGGTAAAGACAGGGAAGTTCAGACTTCTGTAGCCGGGGCGTCATGCGTTGTGCGTAGGGCTGCGGTCATCCTGGGAGCCTGGGGCACCGTTCCGGGCGCTCACCGCCCCCAGGCGTGCTCCTGGGCCACGGCGCCGCCGACCAGTGCGGCCAGCCTGCGGGCGCAGCCGAGGTGGCCGTGCTGGGCGACGCGCACGTGCAGGGTGTGCACGCCGGGGGCGGCCGTCGTCGCGAGCGGGACCTCCGCGTTGACCGCGACCTCCACCGCGTCGTACCCCGGGTCGCCGTAGGCGTCGAGTTCCGGCTCGTCGGGCCAGAGTCCGATCCACCGTAGGGAGCCGGGGCAGCGGCCGAGGGCGTGGGCGAGTTCGTCCACCTGGGGGCCGTCCGGGATGCCCGCCGAGAACTCCAGCGGGAGCAGCCGCCGCAACTCGGGCTGGCTGTGCGGCAGTTCCGACTCCCAGAGGTGGACGCCGCGGCTGTCGGGAGGGCGCACCATGGAGAACAGCGCGGTGGCGGCGGGGCCGCGCACCCGCTGGAGCGCGTCGACCCTGGTCACCGTGCCGTCGACGACGACTTCCTCCTCCCGGAACCGCAGCAGGTCGCGCAGCCGCCGGGCCTTCGCCAAGGCGTCGTCCAGGTCGTGGGTGCGGTACACGCGGTACGTCCGTGAAGGGCCCATGCTTCAACCGTCGCACGCGCGGCGCGCGGACGTACGTGACTTTCCTGACTCCGGTGCTCGATCATCCGGCGGATGGGACGCTGATGAGTCGTCCGTAGCGGCGTCCCGGGGCACCGGATTCCGGGGGACGTACGCGCACACGCCGGTCGTACGGGTACGCGTACGCCCGCCCGGCCGGGCTCGGCTCGCTGCCGCCGTCGATGTGCGTACGCGCTCTCAGCGTTCGTACGTGCCCGTCAGCCTCCCCCGGCCGAGGACCTGCGCCGTGACGGCGGGCAGCAGCTTGCGGGGGCGCACCCGTGCCACCGGGGTGCCGTCGGGCAGCGCGGTCAGCGGGGTGGCCAGGGCGAACAGCTGGAAGACGTAGCGGTGCGGGCCATGGCCCTTGACGGGGCCGGGGCCGTGGTAGCCGCGGCCGATTGTGGAACGCATCAACTGGACCCCGACGCCCGGGTGTTCGGCATCCAGGGCACCCTGCGCGAGGTGGTCGGTCGTCGGGTCGATCAGCGCGGCGGTGTGCACGACGGGCGTCTTGCTCAGGGGGATGTCGAGGTCCTCCATGACCAGCAGGAGCTGGGCCGTCCCGGCGGGCGGCGCGGTCCACGCCAGGTGGGGCGAGAGGTTGCCGCCTCCGGTGCGCTTCTCGCTGTGCTCCTTGGGCATCGGGCCGCCGTCGGTGAAGTCCTCGCTGCTGACCGTCAGCAGGTCGGGGCCCTGGAGGTTGGGCAGGTGCCAGGCGGCGCGGGTCTCGTCCGCACGGCTGTTGGCGAGGAGTCGGCCGAGCAGGGTCATCGCGTTGTCTCCGTGGTGTGCGTGGTGTGCGTGGTGTGCGTGGTGTGCTTGGTGTCTTGGGTGTCTTGGGTGTCGGTGATCATGGCCTCCGTACGTGCGATCACCGCGGAGGTGGTGGCGGTCTCGCCGAGCTTCGGGAAGACGCGCTCCACGCTGTGCCGATGGCACTCGGCGTCCGGATCGCTCATGGCGTCGACGGCGAGGACGACGTGGTAGCCGTGGTCGGCGGCGGAACGGGCCGTCGACTCGACCCCCGAGCTGGTCGCGATGCCCGCGAGCACGACCTGGGTCACGCCGAGGTCCCGCAGCAGGGTGTCGAGTCCGGTGTCGTGGAAGGCGCTGCGCCGCCGCTTGCTCACGAGGTGGTCGCCCCGCTGGACGTCGAGTTCGTCGACGAGGTCCGCCCAGTCGGGCGGGAGCGCGCCGCCGCCCGCTGCCGCCGTGCGCGTCGTCTCCGTACGGCCCGGCGCGCGGCCGGTCACGTTGACGAGGACCACGGGGAGGCCGTGCCGCCGGAACGCGGACGCGAGGCGGGCCGACTGCTGGACTGCCTCGGCGGTGCGGCTGTCGGGGTGGGCGGCGACGATGCCCTTCTGCAGGTCGATGACGACCAGTGCGGGCTTGGGGTCGATCGCGGTGAGTGTCATGGTGCTGGTTTCTCGAGTCGTTGGTCCGGGTGGTGCCGGTGGTTCTGGTGGTCTTGGGGATCCCGGTGGTTGTGGTGGTCTTGGGGGTCCCGGCGGGCCTGTTCGTCCTGGTGGTCCGGGTCGTCCGGTAGCCGGTCCGGGCCCTTCTGCACGTGGTCCCGACCGTCGCGGTCGGGGGCGTCCGTGCCGTCGGGGACGTCCGCACCCTCGGCGAGGCCCCGGGGGGCCGGGAGCCCCACCGTCGGTCCCGTACCGCGCCCCCGCATCAGGGACGCGAGTGCGGCGAGGAAGGCGAGGGTCGCCGCGAAGGCGAACACGATGACGAGCCCGGAGTGGAAGGGCCCCGCTATCAGGCCCGGGAAGAACTCCCCGCCGGTCAGCACCTGTTGCTGCGCCGCCGTCAGGTGTTCCAGGGCGCCGGTGGGCCGGATCAGGTGCTCGACCGGGTTGACGCCGAGCTGCGCGGCGAACAGCGATGCCACCGGCGGCAGGCCCGCCGCCTCGGCGGCGGCGGAGGCCGGTACGCCCTGGGCCTGGAGTCCCGCGGTGAGCGTCTGCGGGAGGCTCCCGGCCAGTCCGGCGATCATCAGCGAGAAGAACACCCCGATGGACACGGCGGTGCCCGAGTTCTGGAACGTGGCGCGCATCCCCGAGGCGACCCCGCGCAGCCGCGCGGGCACACTGCCCATGATCGAGGAAGAGTTGGGGGACGCGAACATGCCGCTCGCTATCCCGTTCAGCGCGATCAGCAGGGCGAAGGCCCAGTAGTCGAAGTCGATCGGAAGGGCCATCAGCCCCAGGAAGCTCGCCCCGAAGAGCAGTGCTCCGCCCGTCGCGAGGCCCCGCGAGCCCATCCTGTCCGAGAGGTACCCGGAGACGGGTCCTGCGGCCAGGAAGCCCGCGGTCAGCGGCAGCAGGAAGACGCCCGCCCACAGCGGGGTGTCGTCGTAGGCGTAGCCGTGCAGCGGGAGCCAGATGCCCTGCAGCCAGATGACGAGGACGAACTGGAGTCCGCCCCGGCCGATGGAGATCGCGAGTCCCGCCAGGTTGCCGAAGGTGAAGGCGCGTTGGCGGAACAGGCCGAGGTCGATCATCGGCGCCCGTACGCGCCGTTCGACGGCGACGAAGGCCACCAGCAGGCCCACTCCCCCGACGAGCAGCACCTCGACGAGCGGGTTGGTCCAGCCCATGGTGTGGCCGCCGTGCGGCTGGAGCCCGAAGGTGACAGCGACGAGTACGGCGCTGAGGCCCACCGCGAAGGTGATGTTGCCCCACCAGTCGATCCGGCCGCCGCCCCGCCGGCCGGTCTCGCGCAGGGTGCGGTAGGCCCACACGGTGAAGAACACCCCGACGGGTACGTTGACCCAGAAGACCGCCCGCCAGTCCCAGGCCGCCAGCAGTCCGCCCGCGACCAGCCCGATGAACATGCCTGCCAGGGCGGCGACTTGGTTGATGCCGAGCGCGAAGCCGCGCTGTTCCTGGGGGAAGGCGTCGGTGAGGATGGCGGCGGAGTTCGCGGTCAGCATGGACCCGCCGACGGCCTGGAGCAGGCGCCAGACGATGAGCCAGACCGCCGCGCGTCCGCCGTCGAAGGGGTCGAAGGACAGCAGGACGGACGCGAAGGTGAAGACGGCGAACCCGCTGTTGTAGATCCGTACCCTGCCGTACATGTCGCCCAGGCGGCCCACCGTGACCACGAGGACGGCCTGGACCAGCCGGTACCCCATGATCATCCACAGCAGATAGGCGATGTTGCCCGGTGCGAGCGGGTCGAGGTGGATGCCCCGGAAGATCGCCGGGAGCGAGATCAGGACGATGGAGCCGTCCAGCGCGGACATGAAGACGGCGGCGGTGGTGTTGGTGAGCGCGGTCCACTTGTAGCGGTCGTCGCCAGGTTCCGGGCGGCGCGCGGTGCGCGCCGGGGGAGGGATCTTCATCGCCTCTTGTTCGCCCCGCATCCTCGTCGGTGGGTGGGCACCTCGGCGCGCGCCGGGACGCGCCGGGACGCGCCGGGAAGCCCTTGATGGCCCGTCAGATGTGCTTGGCCAGCCGCTCCAGGAGCGGTGCGGCTGCGGCGAGTTGCTCCAGTTCGGTCCGGCTGAAGGCGCCGCCGCGCAGGACCCCGGAGAGGAGTTCGGTCCGCTCGTTGCGCTTGTTCTCCAGGGCCCGCTGCCCCGCGTCGGTCACCGAGAGGACCATGCGCCGTCCGTCGTCGGGATCGCGCCGCCGCTCCACCAGGCCCCGGTCGCGCAGCGCGGTGAGCGTGGCACCCATGGCCTGTGCGGTGATCTGGACCTCGCGGGCCAGCTCCGCGGCGGTGGTGGGCCCGGAGCGGTCGAGGCAGGACAGGGCGCTCCGCTCGGGGATGGAGAGCCCTTCCTTGATCGGGACCTGGCGCACCCGCCGCGCCAGCAGACCGAAGCCGGCCAGGAGGTCGGCGGCGATCCGGTCGGTGTCGGGCGGGCCCGGAGGACCCGGGGCGCCCAGCTCATCGTTCATATTGCTAAGGCTACCTTATAAGTCTGCCTTAGTTAATTGCCGGTGCGGCCCCCGGGGGCGGCCAGGGTGGTCGGCAGGAGGAGTTCCGGGGAGCGTCCGGCCGCCAGGACGGCGTTGGACGCGGCGTCGACGAGTTCGTTGAGGACGCCCATGGGCACGCCGGTGTCGGCGACCTTCGCCTGGAGCCCCAGGAGCACGGGCAGGCCACGGCCCACGACGCCGTCCCAGAAGGGGCTCTTCGGGAGCCGGAGCTGGTCGGCCTCGCGCGGGCCGATCATGAAGCGGATCATGCTCGACAGCAGCGGCTTGGTGATGTCGGGCAGCGGGGTGCGAGCGGCCACCGCGCCGACCGTGGCCGCCATCACGGCGGCGCCGTCCTCAGTGGCTTTGGCGTACTCGGCCTCGAACAGCCGGTGGACACGACGGGCCTCGGCCGGGTTCGTAGGCACGTTCGCCACGCCCAGCAGGTGACCGGCCACCCTCCCCATGTGGATGAAGTCCGCTTCCTGCTGGGCGGTCATCGGGATGTCGACGCGCTCCAGGACGCCCAGGACGTACGGGAAGAAGGCGCCCCAGTCCGCCAGCAGCGCGTACTGGCTGAACGGGACGCCGAAGCGCGCGGTGTCCCAGTGGCCCGAGTTCAGCAGGAGGTGGTTGAGGGCGGCGTGCACCAGCCGCGTCTTGAGCCAGAGCACCACCGCCGTACCGGTGGGGCCGAACGCGCCGGGGCGGCCCTGGGACTCCAGCACTTTGCCGACCTTGGCGACCATGAGCGGCATCTGGTCGCCCTCGACCGCCCCGGCCAGGACCGCGGCCGACCCGGGGTGGCGGATGTGGTCGGTCGCCGTGGCGACCGCCGTGAGCACGAGCGGTACATGGCGCTGGGACGCGTACCGCTGCGCCCGCTCCAGCGCCGCCGGGTCCACCCACGCGGGCAGCTTCCGCGCCGACTCCAGGAAGGACGCCAGCTTCGGCGGGAGCCCCTCGGGCAGCGGCTGGCCGTTGGTCTTCCACCGGGTGAGCAGCTGGTTGACCTTCGCGACCTGGCCGCGCGCGAAGAGGTCGTCCACGACCGCGTTGGCCTCGGCGTCCCCGACCTGCTTGAGGCGTTCGAGGTCCTGCGGGCCCGGCTCGGCGGCCTTCGCCGCGACCGCGGTCACGTCCGGCGGCGAGGCGGCGTGCGCGGCGACGGGCGCCAGGCCCAGGCTCGCGGCCAGCGTCAGGGACAGCACGGGGGAAACGCGCACGCCGTTCTCCAGTCCACACTCAATGCGATCATGCGATTACTGAATGTGGATATCACCGCTCGCGCACCGCCGCCTCCCGAAGGGCGGGGTGTGACGCCTCCCGAAGGGCGGGGCGCAACGCCTCCGGAGGGGACCCGCGTGACGCTTCCGGACCGGAGGGGACGCACGTGACGCCTCCCGCCCCTCACTCCCCCAGCAACGCCCCCCTCCGCCACACCGCCCGCGTGTTGAGCGTGTCCGAGATCGTGGCCGTCGGGTCCCCGTCCACCAGGAGCAGGTCCGCGCGCAGGCCCTCCGCGACCTTGCCGCGGTCGTCGAGCCCGAAGCGGCGCGCCGTGGTCGAGGTGGCCGCGCGCAGGGCCTGGACCGGGGTGAGGCCGGCGCGGACCAGGTACTGGAGCTCGTGATGGACGCTGGCGCCGTGCGCGAGGCCGCCCAGGAACGGCAGCGGCATCGAGACGTCCGTACCGGCGAGCAGGTCGACCCCCGCGTCGCTCAGCGCCTTCACCGAGGCCAGTACGTCGTCGATGTCGCCCTGCGGGTAGTGGCCGAAGCAGGAGCGCAGGGCCTTGTCCCACTCGGGGTCGAGGCGCCCGGCGACGCGGGGGTCGTCGGCGAGATCGGCGCCGGTGATGCCCATCATCGAGGCGTTGAGGACGACGCAGGGGACGACGAACGCGCCCGCGTCCTTGATCAGGGCGATGACCTCGTCGGTGTGGGGCCGGTCCATGAACAGGTGGGCCAGGCCGTCAATCCCCGCCTCGATCGCCATCCGGGTGGCGTCCACGGTCAGCGCGTGGGCGACGGTGAGCATGCCGTGCCGCTTGGCCTCGGCCACACCGGCGTTCAGCGTGACCTGGTCGAGGACGGGCAGGCCCGGGTGCCCTTCGACCGTGCCGTCGTCGACCATGAACTTGATGTAGTCGGAGCCCCGCTCGACCAGCTGCGGGATGAACGCGACCGCCTCCTCGGGCGTCGAGGAGAACGGCATCAGGGGCGCCGGTCCCGCGTGCCCGCCCGCACCGGGCGGCGGACCGGGGCGGAAGCCCTCGGGGAACAGTTCGCTGGGGTGTCCGCCCGGCGGGGTGATCCCGAACCCCGACGACCGTACGTCCGCGACCGTGTCGTCCTCGGTGATCCGGGCGCGGTTGTCGCGGGTGTGGGTGCCCTGCATCTCCAGTTCGGTGGTGACGCCGAAGCGGAGGGCGAGCGCGAGCGCGTCCGGGTTGGTGTGCACGTGGGCGTCGATCAGCCCGGGCAGCAGCGTGGCTCCGGACGCCTCGTGGACGCGGGCGCCCTGCGGCACCTCTCCGCCGACCTGGACGATGCGCCCGCCGTCGATGCGCTACAGCCAGGACTCGACGGCGTGGACGGCGGAGCGGAGGCGGCGCGGGACGGACGCCGGGAGCTGAGCGGAGGCGCCACGGGATGGCCGCCGGGAGCCGAGCGGAAGCGCCGCAGGACGGGTGCCGGGAGCTGGATGAAGGCACCTTGGGGCGGCCCGTGGGACGGGACGCCGGGAGCCGAGCGGTCACCGGCGTACGGGCGCGGTACCGCTCCCGTACGCCGGTGCCCTCGGCCGCGTCTTCTGCTACACCCGAAGCAAGGGCGTTCGGCAGGAGCGTTCCCGGCCGAGGAGGCGCCATGGCACGGCACACGAACGGCGGGCCGGGGGCGACCGGCCGCCGCATGGTCACCGACGGCGGCATGGAGACCGACCTGATCTTCCACCGCGGCGTGGACCTCCCCCACTTCGCGGCGTTCCCGCTCCTCGACGGCGGGCGCGGCAGACAGCTGCTGACCGGCTACTACGCCGGTTACGCGACCGTCGCCCGGGCGGCGGGCGCGGGGCTGATGCTGGAGGCCCCGACCTGGCGGGCGCACCCGGACTGGGGCCCGCCCCTGGGGTACGACGACGCCGCTCTCGCGCGCGTGAACCGCGACGCCATCGCCTTCCTGGGCACGCTGCGCGACCGCTTCGCCGTCGACACGGGACCGGTCGTCGTGGCCGGGATGGTGGGACCGCGCGGGGACGGGTACGCGGCCGACGCCACGATGACCGTCGAGGAGGCGGCCTCGTACCACCGGCCGCAGATAAGGGCGTTCGCCGACGCGGGCGCGGACATGGTGTGCGCGTACACCCTCACGTACGCGGAGGAGGCCGTCGGCATCGTGCGCGCGGCCGACGAGGCGGGGCTGCAGGTGGCGGTGTCCTTCACCGTGGAGACGGACGGGCGACTGCCTTCGGGCACCCTGCTCGCCGAGGCCGTGGAGATCGTCGACGAGATCGCCGCGCCGTCCCACTTCCTCGTCAACTGCGCCCATCCGCGGCACGTGCGCCGGGCCCTGGAGACCCCCGGGGACTGGCGCGCCCGCATCAGGGGCCTGCGCTACAACGCCTCGGCCAAGAGCCACGCCGAACTCGACGAGGCCACCGAACTCGACGAGGGGTCACCCGGGGAGCTGGCCGGGGAGCACGCGCGACTGGCCGCCCTGCTCCCCCGGCTGGAGGTGCTCGGCGGCTGTTGCGGGACGGACGCCCGGCACGTGGCCGCGCTGTGGGGGGTGTCGGGCGCCGCCGGGAACGGCGCGCCCTGAGAAACGATTCACCGGACGCTCCGGCCGGCCCCTGGGGTCGGGGTGGGGTCGGCCGGAGCGTCCGGTTGTCTGGGGGGAGTGCCTCGCGCCGTCAGGCCGTGGCGAGGAACTCCAGGGTGTCGATCACGCGGTTGGAGAAGCCCCACTCGTTGTCGTACCAGGCGACCACCTTGACGTGGCGGCCGTCGACGCGGGTGAGGGCCGAGTCGAAGATCGACGAGGCGGGGTTGCCGGTGATGTCCGAGGAGACCAGCGGGTCGTCCGAGTACTCCAGGACGCCGGCCAGCGGGCCTTCCGCCGCCGTGCGGTAGGCGGCGAGGATCTCCTCGCGGGTCACGTCACGGGCGACCGTCGTGTTCAGCTCGACGATCGAACCGACCGGGACGGGTACGCGGATGGAGTCGCCGGACAGCTTGCCGTCCAGGTTGGGCAGTACCAGGCCGATCGCCTTGGCGGCGCCGGTCGTGGTCGGCACGATGTTGACGCCGGCGGCACGGGCGCGGCGCGGGTCGCGGTGCGGGCCGTCCTGGAGGTTCTGCTCCTGCGTGTAGGCGTGCACCGTCGTCATGAACCCGTGCTCGATGCCGGCGAGTTCGTCGAGGACGGCGGCCAGCGGCGCGAGCGCGTTGGTGGTGCAGGACGCGCTGGACACGACGGTGTGCAGGGCCGGGTCGTACGCGTCGGTGTTGACGCCGAAGGCGAGGGTGACGTCCGCGCCGTCCGAGGGCGCGCTGACGAGGACCTTCTTCGCGCCCGCGTCGAGGTGGGCGCGGGCGGCCTTGGCGGAGGTGAAGCGGCCGGTGGACTCCAGGACGACGTCCACGTCGAGCTCGGCCCACGGCAGCTGCGCCGGCTCGCGCTCGGCGAGGACCTTGATGCGACGGCCGTCGACGACGAGGGTGTCGCCCTCGACGCTCACCGGGCGCCCGAGCCGCCCGGACGTGCTGTCGAAGGCGAGCAGGCGGGCCAGGGCGGCGGGCTCGGTCAGGTCGTTGACGGCGACGACCTCCAGGGAGCTGTCTCGCTCCAGGAGCGCGCGCAGCACATTGCGTCCGATGCGGCCGAAACCGTTGATGGCGATGCGAGTCATGAGTGGTGTCCCTTCCCTCGCCACCAAGATTGGACCGTGGGGAGCGCCGTCGACAGTGGCGGGATCGCCATGGTTCAAAAGGATCCCGCCATCAGGGGAGGGAAGAGTGCCCGGCGCGGGGCGGGTGCTGACCGGGCGAGTGCTGAGCGGGCAGGTGCTGAGCCCATCCCACAGGCGGGCGAGCGCTTCGGGCGGCTCACTCACCCCGGGTGAAGGTCCGCCGGTACTCGGTCGGGGTGGTGCCCAGGATGCGCTGGAAGTGCAGGCGCAGGTTGGCGCCGGTGCCCAGGCCGATGTCGGCGGCGATCTGCTCGACGCTGCGCTGCGAGCGTTCGAGCAGTTCGCGGGCGAGGTCGATGCGGGCGCGCATCACCCACTGCATCGGGGTGTAGCCGGTCTCCTCGACGAAGCGGCGGGAGAAGGTGCGGGCCGAGACCTCGGCCTGGCGCGCCAGGACGTCGAGGGTGAGGGGCTCGCCGAGCCGGTGCAGGGCCCACTCGCGGGTGGCGGCGAACCGTTCGCCGAGCGGTTCAGGGACGCTGCGCGGCACGTACTGGGCCTGCCCGCCGCTGCGGTAGGGGGCGGCGACCAGGCGTCGGGCCGCGTGGTTGGCCGCGGCGACCCCGAGGTCGCCGCGCAGGATGTGCAGGCACAGGTCGATGCCGGAGGCGGCGCCCGCGGAGGTGAGCACGCTGCCCTCGTCGACGAACAGCACGTTCTCGTCGACCTGGACGAGCGGGTGCCTGGCCATCAGGGCGCGCGTGTAGTGCCAGTGCGTCGTGGCGCGCCGGCCGTCGAGCAGCCCCGTGGCGGCGAGCGCGAAGGCACCGGTCGAGATCGCGGCGAGCCGGGCGCCCCGGCCGTGGGCGGCGACGAGCGCGTCGACGACGGCCGGGGGCGGGTCCTCGCGGTCGGGGTGGCGGTAGCCGGGGATGAAGACGATGTCGGCCCACGCGAGGGCGTCCAGGCCGTGGGCGACGCTGTAGGCGAGCCCGTCGCCACCGGTGACCAGACCGGGGGTGGCGCCGCAGACGCGCACTTCGTACGGCATGCTCGCGCGGGTCGTGAAGACCTGCGCGGGGATGCCGACGTCGAGGGGCTTCGCGCCCTCGAGGACGAGGACGGCGACGCGGTGGAGGGCGGAGGAGGAAGCGGCTGGCACGGGACGAGGGTATGCGGGGTGAGGGGTGCGGGGCGGGAGCGGGACCGGCGGCTGGGGCCGGAGTCTGTCGAGTACTCGCCATGGCGGCGGCGCCCGGCCCGGGCAGGCGTGAGCGGCCTGGTGGCCAACGGGGCGCCGTGGACTCGGGGTTGATGGCGTCGACGAAAGGGCGGGCGGCTTCCGGCCCGGACCCGGGTTCGCGGGCGACACCGAGGTCCATTGTCAGACCCCACCCCCACACTGCGGGTATGGAGACGAACCGACCCGATCCCGGGTTCTACGAGGAACAGGCGGCGGCCCTTCGCGTGATCGTCGCGCACGCCGCCGCCCACCCGCACCTGGCGGCCGCGCTCGCCGCGGTCAGCCTGGACGCACTGGAGGCGGACGCGCTGACCCCCGCCGAGCTGGACCAGGCGGCCCGCTGGTGCGACCGCGAGGCCGCCGTGGCGGACGCCCTGGCCGAGCGGCACCAGCGGGCGGCGGAGGCGGGGGTGCCGAACGCGGCGTACCGCTGCGTGTGCGGCTGCTCGGCGATACGGCACGCGGCCCGGGTGACGGACGACCGCAGGGTCCCGTGCACCCGCACCGGATGCGCGTGCGACGACCTGACGTACGCCCCGGTGGCCGCGGCCTGAGGGAGCGCGCACGGGGGAAGCGACCGGGGCCCCTGGCGGGGTGCGCCAGGGGGCCTGGCGGGGTGGGTGTTGGGGTTGGGTACGGGGTGCCGGGTGCGGGGACCTCACTCACGGGGTGTGCGTCTGCGGTGCCGCGCGGCGGGGGCCGGGGCGGGGGCCACGGCGAGCAGGACGTCGACGGGGTGTCCACGGCAGGTGCAGCGGTACGGGTCGAGGGTCCGCCCGTACAGGGGTTCGCGCACGATGCGCTCGGCGCCCAGGGTCCACAGGGCGAAGGTGCCCGCGCCGAGGATGAGGCTGACGCCGCAGAGGAAGACCGTCCAGAGGTGGGCGGGGTTCACGGGCGGCCCCGCGCGGGCGGGCCGGGAGTCGCCGCCGTGTCGGGGGCCTGGGCTCCCTCGGTCGGCTCAGGGGTGAAGTCAGGGGTGAGCTCGAACCAGACGGTCTTGAGGTGCTGCGCGCCGGTCTGGCCTTCTTCGTGCAGGAAGGAGCCCCAACGGGTGGCGAGTTGGTCGACGAGGAGCAGGCCCCGCCCTCCGGTGTCGTCCGGGCTGGGTTCGGACGGCCTGGGACGCTGGTGCGCGGCGTCGTCGCGCACTTCGACGCGGATCCCGGCGCGGGTGCTGGTGACTTCGACGCGGAGGTGCCGCTCGGCGGTGTGGTGGAGGACGTTGGTGGCGAGTTCGGAGATGCAGAGGCGGGCCCGGTCGACGAGTTCGCGGTGGTCGGCCGCGACGCAGACGGCGGCGAGCCAGTCGCGGCATACGCGCACGCTGGACGGGGCATTGGGGGTGCACGACAGGTAGGTCTGCACGTCACCTCCGGGTGGGGTCGGTGGGCGGGGCGGTAAGGCGGTGGTGGTCATGTGGGTCGTCTCCCAACGCTCGTGCGCCGCACGGACATCGCCGTGGCCCGGACCCGCCCGGGCACGCGGATGGGCGTGCGCGGGCTGCTGCACTTCGGGGTGCCGTGGGGCGCGGTGCGCTGTCGACGATAGGGCAGCCGGTTCACATGTGAACCTCAAATAGGAAACATTGTGGAACGTGGTGGACCCCGGGATGGCGACGGGCCAGACTGATCACTGACGGACTGGGAGGTTCGATGCCACCTCGTAAGGCTCCAACTGCACGACAGCAGCGGCTCGGTACCGAGCTGCGCAAGATGCGCGAGCACGCAGGGCTGTCGTCCAACGAGGCGGCCGCGATGGTGCGCACCGACCGCACGACGATGAGCGGGATAGAAGCCGGCCGGATCGGCGTGAGCGAGGAACGCGTCCGCACACTCGCGACCGTCTACCAGGAGTCTGACGAGGCGTACGTGAACGCCCTGGTCGCCATGGCCGAGGAACGCCACCGAGGATGGTGGGAGGAGTACCGCGACACCCTCGGCGCCAGTGCACTGGACCTCGCGGAACTGGAGCACCACTCCGTCAGCTTCCGCTACCTCCAGATCACCCACATCCCCGGCCTGGCCCAGACCGAGGACTACGCCCGCGCGGTCTTCAGCCACGCGGTGCCGCGGCTCAGCCCCCAAGCCCTCCGCCAGCGCCTGTCGCACCGCTTGCGCCGCAGGGACGTCCTCGACCGCGCCCCCGCTCCGGACTGCGTCTTCATGATTCACGAGGCGGCGCTCAGGATGCAGTTCGGCGGCCCCAAGGTGGCGGGCGCCCAACTCGACTACCTGCTCGACGTCGCGGAGAGGGACAACGTCGACGTGCGCGTGATCCCGTTCTCGGCGGGCGGATTCCCCAACGCCGGAACATCGGTGGTGTACGCGCGCGGTCCGGTCGAGCAACTGGACACCATCCACCTGGACCTGCCGATGGGCGGCACGTTCATCGACTCCGAGATCACGCTCAAGAACTACCGTACGATCCTGGACGAGGCGCACGAACTCTCGCTGGACCCGGCCGCCTCGCGGGAGTTCATCAGCGGCATCGCCAAGCAACTCTAAGGACGAACCATGCCGATCACCTGGACGAAGTCGTCCTACTCCACCGACACCGACAACTGCGTGGAGTTCGCCGAGGGGCCGAACCCGGTCCCCGTGCGTGACAGCAAGCGGCCCGAAGGGCCGCACCTCGCGTTCCCGCGCGACAGCTGGACGACCTTCGTGGACGCCCTCAAGGGCGAGGCGACCGAGGCCGCGCGCTAGGCCGGCGCACGACCCGCCCCCCACCGTGCGGTGGGGGGCTTTCCGTTGCCCAACGACGCTTGGCATATGCCGGTTCACATGTGAACCGTTCTACAGGTAGTACGGTGCTGGTTCACACGCTAACTTATTGTCGCGGCTCCTCGACACGCACCGAGTCGAACTCACCCAATACCAGCGAGCTTTGACGACACCGACAGGAAGTGCCGCCTTCGGGCAAGGCCCAGTCCTGCGCTGCGGCCCGCCAGCAGAGCATCACGACCACCACGCCACCACGAACCTCACCGAAGCCTGGGGGCACCCCTATGCACACCCACTGGCACACCTACACCTGGGACGGGCTCGCCATCCCCACCACCCATGTGCGGGCTCGGGCCTCCAGCTCCTCGCCGCCGTTCGACCCGGCAGACTGGCTGGCCAAGCCCTTCGACCTCCACCGCGCCGTCCTCGTCCGGGCTTCCGACGCGGAGAGCTGGCTGAACGCACTCCTGACCGATCTCCCCGCCCTGGCAGGGCAGTTCGGGCGCGCCGAACTCCTCTCCCGTACCGCCAAGGACCTCGACGCCGGGCGCGACGTCACCTGGCGCTACCGTACGCACGACGCACGCCATGTCATCGCCGCAGCCGTACGCTGCCCGCGCCTCGAACACCCCTGCCCCACAGGGCACTTCACGCCCAGCGTGGAGCCCTGCCGCTCCACGGCGGCGCTCCCCTGAGGCACGCCCCGGCACCCGTCCAGGCTCAGGCGGTCGGCCGCCGAGGGGCGCTCGCCACCCCCACGCTCCTGCCGCTCAGGGCGGAGTCCAAGGTCTCCTGGGCCGTACGCATCGACGCGGCGTACACCGCCTCACCCATGCGCTCCCAGGCACGCTCCGGTGAGACGTCCTCGACGCGGCTCACCACCCACCAAATGTTGCCGAACGGGTCCCGTACCCGCCCACCTCGGTCGCCCCACGCGCTGTCGGCGATCTCGGTGACCACCTGGGCCCCGTGGCTCACGGCCGCCGCCATCGCGGCGTCCGCGTCCGGGACGTAGACCCTCAGCAGCGAGGGCATCACCGGCCAGTCGGCGCGGCGGTCGAAGGCGAGCACCACCGTGTCGCCGACGCGGATCTCGCCGTGGCCGATGCTGCCGTCCTCCACCGGCACCCGGGCGAGCTCCTCACCGCCGAACGCCGCCGTGATGAAGTCGAGGAGCGCTCCGGTGTCATCGGTGACCACCCACGGTGCGACGCTGGTGTAACCCTCGGGTGCGGTGTGCTTCATCGCTCTCGTACTCCTTCGTGTCGTGCGGTTCCCGGCGATGTGAGGACCCTAGGGAAGAAGTAGGCCAGCTTCCGTCCTAGATGCGGGCCGCAGGGGCTCCCTCCAGGAGGTGCACGGCGGATCATGCCGCCGCCCTGCCCCAGACCCCCGGCGTGTGGTTGGATCTCTGCCTGCCGTACCGAACACGGGGACGTCGGGACGGCACGGTCGGACGGACACAGGGGGAAGCAATGGCCGCTCGCGCGGTGCTCTTCGCACTCGACACCAAGGACGTCGACCGGCTCCTCGCCTGCCGGGGCGACGACGAGGTCATGGAGGTCGTCGAGGAGGTCGAGGAGCGCTGGGAGGAGGACCACGTCTGCGAACTGGACAAGTCCTGGGACGCCCTCCACCGCTGCCTGACGGACGGCCAACTGAGCTTTGAGAACGGCGACTTCCCTCTGTCGCACGCCATCCTTGGCGGCGCGCCACTGCTCGACGGTGAGGACTACATCGTCAGTTACGTCACGGCCGACGAGGTGCGAGCCGTCGCCGCGGCGCTGGAGCCGCTCGACCGCGAGTGGATCGGGGAGCGGTTCGCGAGCCTCGCGTTCGACGACTACCAGGGGCCCGGGGACGCGGATGACGTCGCGTACACCCAGGCGTTCCTCCCCGACCTCCAGACGTTCTACCGAACGGCGGCGCGCGAGGGCCGCGCCGTGGTCTTCACTGTCGACCAGTGAGGCCGGCGGGCGGCGTCCGGCCCGTACGACGCCCGCGCCCACCCCGCGCTACCCAGCACCCTCCCGCCGGAAGGAACCGATCGCACGATGGCCCGATGGATGGTCCTCGCCGTCCCGCTCTCCGGACTCGCGGACAGCAACCGCGACGCCCAGGTGGTGGCGGAGTTCGACGGCACCGAGGAGGAGGCCGGGGCGATGCTGTGGGAGGCGGCGAACACGTATGAGCACCGGCTGTGGAAGGTGCGCCGCCGGGAGGTCTTCCGGGTGACGGACCGGTCGTACTTCATCCGGATCCACGGCCGGATGGCCGCGTACGGGATCCTGATCCAACTGGCCGAGAAGATCTACGACTCGGCGGCGAAGACGAGCGACCCGACGGACACCCCGTACGGGCAACCGGAGGACCGCAACCCCTGGGCGTGACGGGCCGATCGGCGCGAGGGGGACGGTTTCACTCCTCGGCGTCGAGCGTACCCTCGCCGCTCCCCTCGTACGGGCACCACGAGAAGCCCTCGCGGTACGGGACGAACGCCGGCCCCGCCCCCAGCTCCCGGCCCATCGCCTCGGAGAGCACCAGACCGGGCAGCCCCTCGCCCGCGAGCTCTTCCAGGAACTCCTCTCTCAACTCGGCGAGGTCGATCACGCTCTCGGGATCGAAGCCCACGCACGCCGCCCGGTATCCGCGCAACTCCGACAGCACTCCGTACAGCCCCGTGGTGAGCTGGGTGAGTTCGGCGGCCTTCATCGGGATCCGCTGCGCGCTGTCCTCGTTCGCCAACCCGTACCCGACGTTCCTGGCCACCAGCGAACACAGCCAGAACTCGTTGCCGTGGTAGCCCTCCCACCTGTCCAGGGTGGGCTCGAAGAACCGGATGGCGTGCGGCCCGGCGGGCAGCACCGGCGGCGGGTCGAGCGTGCGTACCGCCGCCTGCGCCGCGTCGTGGTCGTCACCGAAGTTCACGACCAGTTCGTAGATGACGGCCATGTGCCGATGCCCTCGCCCCTCCCCCGCTGGGGGCAGCCCCCGAAGCGGTGCCCCGTTCTTCCGTCAGGGCCTTACGGTACGCCGTCGGGCTCACCCCCTGGATCCGTTTGAAGGCCGCGCTGAAGCCGAACGCGTCCGCGTAGCCCACCCGGCGCGCCACCGACGCCACCGTGGCCTCCGGGCGGCGCAGCAGGTCGGCGGCGAGGCTCATGCGCCAGTCCGTGAGGTACGCCGCGGGGCCCTCGCCGACCAGGTCCGTGAAGCGCTTGGCGAGCGTCGTCCTCGACACCCCTACGCGCGCGGCCAGTTCGGCCGTCGTCCAGGGGTGCGCCGGGTCCGCGTGGAGGGCGCGCAGGGCCGGTCCCGCGACCTCGTCGCCGTACGCGGCGTACCACTGCGGCGCCCGGGCCTCGGGGCGCTCGAACCAGTCGCGCAGGGTGCACACCAGCAGCCAGTCGAGCAGCCGGTCCAGGACGATCTGGCGGCCCGGGCGGGAGTCGGTGAACTGCGCCTGGAGGTAGTCGCGCAGGGGTGCGCAGTCCTCCTCGTCCGGCACCACGAGGACCGGCGGGAGCACCTTGAGCAGGCGGCGCGGTATCTCCGCCGCCACCTCGTAGGCCCCGGCGAGCAGCACCGTGGAGCCGGTCAGGTCCAGGTCGCCGTCGGACGTGCACGACACCTCGCGCGGGGTCGCGGCCCGCGCCGGGTCGTCGGTGAAGACGAAGGGCCGCGGGCCCCGTACGATCGCGGCCTCCCCGGTCCGTACGAGACGCGGCTCACCGTCCTCCGGGACGATCCAGCCCTCGCCCCGGAACGGCAGGCACAGCGTCAGGTACGCGCCGTCCGTGAAGCGCACCGACCACGGCGACCAGAGCACCGCTCGCCCGAAGGCGGACCCGGTGCCGCGCACACCCCGCAACAACTCGTCGAACACGTCCATGCGTTCAGCCTATGTGCCGGACCACCCGTCGGACCTGCGCGTGATCGGGCCCGCACACGTGCCCATCCGGACACACGCCCATCCGGACACATGCCTATGCGCGGCGCACAGACGGCCATGTCCGGGCGGGGGCGCGGCTGGTGTGCTGGGCGCATGACGACGAACGATTCCTCATCGACCACCACTCCCGCTTCCGGTGCTTCCCCCTCCCGCCCCGTCCTGGTGCTCGCCGCCAGTGGCAAGAGCGGGCGCCGGGTGGCCCGTCTGCTGGGCGAGGCGGGGGTGCCCGTGCGGGCCGCCTCGCGGTCCAGCGCGGTGCGCTTCGACTGGGCCGAGCCCGCCACCTGGGCGCCCGCCCTGGCCGGGGTCGGGGCCGTGTACCTGGTCGCACCGGACGACCCCGCCCCCGTACGCGACTTCGTGTCCGAGGCGCTCTCCTCGGGCGTGCGCAGGTTCGTCCTGCTGTCGGGGCGCGGCATCGACCACGCGGTCGGCTCGGCCTTCGGCGAGGGGATGCTCGTCGCGGAGGACGCGGTACGGTCCTCCGGCGCGGAGTGGACCGTCCTGCGCCCCAACAACTTCTTCCAGAACTTCACCGAGGACCTGTGGCACGCGCCGGTGGTGGCCGGTCGCCTCGCGCTCCCGATCGGTGACGTGCCCGAGGCCTTCGTGGACCTGGACGACGTCGTCGAGGTCGCCGTGAGGGCGCTCACGGCCGGGGAGGGTGAGCACGTGAACGCCGTCCACGAGATGTCAGGGCCCGAAGGTCTGACGTTCGCGGAGGCCGTGGCCGTGGTCGCGGAGGCGGCGGGCCGTCCGGTGGCGTACGAGGAGCTGACTCCGGCGGCCTACCGCGAGGAGCTGCGCGCGGCGGGGGTGCCCGAGGAGGCGGTGTCGGCCCTGGATGCCCTCTTCGCCCTGCACCGCGCGGGGCACACCGCCGAGCCCGCCCGGGGCGTCGAGGCCCTGCTGGGCCGGCCGGCGAACGGCTTGGAGGAGTGGGCGAAGGCGCAGGCGGCGCGGGGGGCGTGGGCGCGGTAGGCGATGCGTACGCGGGGAATCCGGCCCCCGGCGGGCAGTGCGTGGGAACCGTGCGCTGCCCGCCCGGGGCCCCGACGCTGCCCCCGCGTACCTGGCGCCCCCGCCCGCGCGTCGCGTATCGAGGAGAAGCAGACTCAACCCGCACCGCATCCGAGGCGAGGCCCCGTGCACGAGCGCAGGAAAGACGCAGACGCCAGGACCACCGGCGACCGTACGGCCGCGTCCCGCACCCCGGACGCGCCCGCGCAGGCGCGCGGGCTGCTGGGGTTGCAGGGCTCGGCGGGCAACGCGGCCGTCGTGCAGATGCTCCGCCGGTCCGGACCGCCCTCGGTGCAGGGGCGCCACGACCACGGCGCCGGTTGCGGTCACGAGGAGGACGAGCAGGCAGACGTGCAGCTGTCGGCGGCCGAAGGCGGCACCGTCCAGCGGTCCTCGGTGCACGACGTGCTGCGCTCCCCCGGGAGCCCGCTCGACAGCGCGACCCGCAGCGACATGGAGGGCAGGCTCGGCGCCGACTTCTCCGACGTGCGCGTCCACCGGGACAGCGCCGCCAAGGCCTCGGCCGCCGAGGTCGGCGCCCGCGCCTACACCTCGGGCAACCACGTCGTCATCGGCGACGGCGGCGGCGACAAGCACACCCTCGCGCACGAGCTCACTCATGTGATCCAGCAGCGCCAGGGCCCGGTGTCCGGCACCGACAACGGCTCGGGGCTGAAGGTGTCCGACCCCTCCGACCGCTTCGAGCGGGAGGCGGAGGCGAACGCGACGCGCGTGATGCGCGCTCCGGCGGTGCGCGCCGCTCCCGCGCCGCAGGAGGCGGGGCAGGAGCAGGAAGCGGAGTAGGAGCAGGAAGCGGAGTAAGCGCAGGTGAGGGGCGCTGGGAGGGCGGCTCCTTAATCGGTGTCACTGACCGGAACCCGCTGCTACGGTGGCCGGATGGCATCGATCAAGGAATTCCAGGTCACGTTCGACTGTGCGGAGCCCGTACGCGTCGGACGGTTCTGGTGCGAGGTGTTGGGGTACGTGGGGCCGGCCGCCCCGGAGGGCTTCGAGTCCTGGGACGCGTACGACCGCTCGCTCCCCGCGGAACAGCAGGGCTCGTGGTTCGCGTGCTCCGACCCGACCGGTGCGGGGCCCCGGATCTACCTGCAGCGGGTGCCCGAGGGCAAGGTGGTCAAGAACCGGCTGCACCTCGACGTGCGCACCGCCACCGGTCTCGTGGGCGAGGAGCGCGTGAGGGTGCTGGAGGCCGAGTGCGAGCGCCTGGTGGCGCTCGGCGGGACGCGGGTGCGTCTGCTGGTGGCCGACGAGGAGAACGAGTCGTGCCTGGTGATGCAGGACGTCGAGGGCAACGAGTTCTGCCTGGACTGAGCGCGGGACGAACGCCGAACGGGGGCGCGTGACGGACACGGCGAGGTGCCGTGTCCGTCACGCGCCCCCGTCCTCCGTCCTGGGACCCCGCGATGGTGATGGTCCGTCAGCCGCCCTGGCCGGCGCTGCCGATGGGGCCGACCTTGACCTGCGCGCCGCCGCCCTCGGTGACGGGCAGGCTGGCGCCGCCCGGCCAGGCGAGCGTGACCGTGTTGGTCTCGTTCGGGGGCGTCACCAGCAGGCCGGTGATCCGCACGCCGGAGCCGCCGGTCTTGTTGAAGGGGTAACTGATGCCGAACCAGGTGGACTTGCCGCTCTTGAGGACGGACGTGTCGCCCTTCTGTCCGGTGCGCGCGGCCGACACGTTGCCCGCGTTGGTCTTCAGGTCCACGCCCGCGTAACCGGTGAGGGTGCAGTCCTTGCCGCTCTTGTTCTTGAACTCGACGACGACGGTGCCTTCCTTGTCCCCGTCGATGGTGCGCTCGACCGCCGATATCGCCAGGTCACCGGTGCGGCACTTGCCGCCCTGACCGCCCTTGCCGCCCGCGCCGCTCGCGCCGCTCGCGTCGGAGCCGCCGGAGGCGCTCCCGCCGGTGGCGCCCTGGCCGCCGGAGCCCTTCCCCGCCGAGTCCGTGCCCGAAGTGCCGCTGCCGGAAGAGTCCTTGCCACCGCTCTGCGCCGCACCGCCCGTGGACGAGGACGAGGCCGCGGAGGAGGGTGAGCCCTGTCCCGCGCCCGTAGCGTCGTCCCCGTTCTGGCAGGCCGTGAGCGCGAGGCCCGCGGTGACGGCCAGGGCGGCGAGGGTGAGCTTGTGAACGCGCATGGAGTGCACCTCGTAGGTCGGTTGAGGGTGTGGGTCCCACCGCGAACCGGTCGGTGCGGGCGGGCCCTTGTACTCACCAAGAGGCACCCGGCACCCCGAGCCGTTCCACCGGTCGGCGCGCTCGTACATTCCTGTTACACCCACTACTCGAACTCCACACGCTCCACCCGTGCCGATGCGGGCCACACCGTCTCTGACGGGCAGTTTTCCGCGGCGCCTCCGCCTGGGACAGGGCTGTAACACGGGTGATCTTGACGAGAGTTCACGAGTGCGGCCCGCACGGACGGTACCCCGCGCGGGCCACCGGCGCCCGGCCGTGCCGTCAGGCGGTGGCCGCTGCCGTGGCCGCGACCGTGGCGGCGATGACGGCCGCCTGCATGTCCTGGATCGCCTTGCGGACGCTCTCGGAGGCCCACTGTCCCTCGGCGATCTCCGCCATGCGCCCGCTGACCTGCTTGCGCGGGACCCCGGGGAAGGCCAGGGCGTGGAGCTTGGCGGCGTGGAGGAGCGCGACGAGTCCCGCCGTACGCACGTCGGGCTCCGCCCCCTTGAGCACCACCGCGCCCAGCCGGGCCCGCAGCTCCGCCTCGACCGTGCCGTCGGCCTCGGGGTAGCGGCGGACCGGGAACAGGCCCAGTGCCTTGCGCTGCTCCTCGACCACGATCCCGCGGTCGCGCAGGCGGTCCAGCGTGGCCTGCACCGACTTGATGTGGTCCTTGGACAGCCACTGCGTGACCTGGCGCTTGTCGCGGCCGCGCAGCCACGTCTGGATCAGCTCGACCCGGCCGTCGAGCAGGGGGTCCCCGGTCGGGGTCTTCGCGTCGACGAGCGACAGGTACTTGCCCGCCACCGACACCCGCTCGGCCAGGACCAGGTCCAGCAGGATCCCGCCCGCCACGGCCCAGCCGGCGGCCTGGCGCTGCTTCGCCGAGCCCGAGTCGTCGTCCAGCGACAACAGCATGACCTCTTCGGCCAGCGTGACCTTCGTCGTCTCCATGGTCCTGTCCCCCGTTCCCCCGGGCTGCCGCCCGGGCCGCTCCGTTGCCTCTGCTCCTGCTGCTTCTGCCCAGTCCGACGTACGGCTACCGGGCGTAGTTCCCGGCGCACCATTCGCCCGGGATCGCGTACGTCAGTGCTTGCGCGACGGGCGCTTCGCCTTCGCCTTCGCCGCCGGGTCGTACGAGCGCAGCGGCTTGCCCTTCGGGGACCGCACCTGGCTCGACGGGAGCGTCTCGGGGGAGGACTCCGCCGGGGCGGGGCCCGGCGCCTGCGAGGGCGACGCCTGCCACGACGGGGCCGTGGTCGGGGACGTCGGGGACGGGGCCGCGCTCGTCGGCGGGCGGGACGTGGGCGCGGACGGCTCGGCCCGGCCGCCCCCGTCCGAACACGCCGTGAGCAGCGCGAGAGCCAGTACGGACGCGGCGCCGAGTGCGGCGCGCGAACGGGTCGTCACGGATTCCCCCTCATGTTCCCCCGGAAGTGCCCGCACAGTAGATCACGTACGGGTGCGGGCACTCCTGGCGGCCTCCGGGCGACCCGGTCGGCTCCGGGCGGCTCCGCTCAGCCGATCGGATCCGACGACTCAGCCGATCAGGTCCGGCGACCTCAGCATCCGCTCCGGGATCCCGAAGGCGTCCACGAGGTCGACGGCGAGGGGGCGGACCTTGCGGCACAGGTCGTTGATCTCCCGGCTGATCGCCTTGGAGCGCTGGATCGTCAGCCGCCCGTGCTCCATGAACCACGCCCGGTCCGCCTCGATCGTCGACAGCGCGAAGAGATCACAGAGCAGCCCGAGCGCCACCTTGTTGTCGCCGTCGGGGACCGAACGGGTCCGCTCGACGAACGCTTCGAGCACCAGGCGCTCCATGTGCGCGCGGGCCACGGCGATGACGTGGTCCTGCACGCGGGAGAAGACGGCCCCCGGGTCGAGCCCCTGGTCCGTGCCGCGCTTGATGCGGCGGGCGACCCCGGCCAGCATGTGCTCCTCGCGGTAGCGCAGCATGGCCAGGTGGTACTCGGAGTCCAGGAGCCCGGCCTCCTGGTCCCATTCGTCGCCGCCGGGCAGCAAGTCCCGTACGCGCTCCAGGAGTTTGTGCACGGACGTCTTCTCGATGACGGTCTCGACGGCGAGTTCGGTCACGTAACGGACCATGCCGAGCTGGTTCATGTCCTCGAACGCGTCGGCGTAGTGGGTGAGCAGGCCCTTGGCGACGAGCTGGAGCAGGACGTGGTTGTCGCCCTCGAAGGTGGTGAAGACGTCGCTGTCGGCCTTGAGGGCGGCGAACCGGTTCACCGACAGGTACCCGGCGCCGCCGCACGCCTCGCGGCACTCCTGGATCGTCCGGGTGGCGTGCCAGGTGGCGAGCGCCTTGGTGCCGGCGGCGCGCGACTCCAGCTCGCGGCGGGTCTGCTCGTCGTCCCTGAGCCCGGAGAAGACCTCGTGGAGCTGGGTGCGCACGACGTCCTGGGCGAAGTGCAGGGCGTAGGTGTGCGCGAGCAGCGGCAGCAGGCGGCGCTGGTGCATGCCGTAGTCGAGGAGCAGCTGCTCGCCGGAGTCGGGGGTGGCAGTGAACTGGCGCCTGCGCACGGCGTACTTGACGGCCACCGCGAGGGCGACCTTGGCGGCGTTGACGCCCGCGCCGCCGACGCTGACGCGGCCCTGGACGAGGGTGCCGAGCATGGTGAAGAAGCGGCGGGAGGGGTTGTCGATGGGGCTCTCGTAGACGCCTTCGGGGGTGACGTCGGCGAACCGGTTGAGCAGGGCCTCGCGCGGGACCCGGACGCCGTCGAACCAGATGCGGCCGTTGTCGACGCCGTTGAGGCCCATCTTGCGGCCCGCGTCCTCGATGCGGACGCCGGGGGCGGGGGCGCCGCCGACGCGGATCGGGACGAGGAAGGCGTGCACGCCCTCGGACGTGCCGCCGACCTCCAGCTGCGCGAAGACGACGGCGAGTTCGGCGTGGCGGGCCGCGTTGCCGATGTAGTCCTTGCGGGCCTGGTCGTCGGGGGTGTCGATGACGAACTCGGCGGTGTCCGCGTCGTAGGTGGCGGTGGTGCGCAGCGCCTGGACGTCGGAGCCGTGGCCGGTCTCGGTCATGGCGAAGCAGCCCATGAGGGCGCCGGTGACGGCGTCGGGGAGGTGGGCGCGGTGGTGGCGCTCGGTGCCGAGCTGGAGGACGGCGCCGCCGAAGAGGCCGAACTGCACGCCGGTCTTGACCAGGACGGACAGGTCGCCGTACGCGAGGGTCTCGAAGGCGGCGATGGAGGCGCCGATGTCCCCGCCGCCGCCGTACTCCTCGGGGAAGCCCATGCCGGTCTGCCCGGTGGCGGCCATCTTCACGACGAGGTCGCGCACCCGCTCGCGGAAGGCGTCGGTGTCGAGCCGCTCGGCGTCGTCCAGGATCTCGGCGTGGGCGGTGAGGTTGGTGCGCACGAGGTCGCGGACGTCGGCGTAGGGCCCGTCGAGGAGGGCGGTAAGGGCGGGTACGTCGAGGGTGGGCTGGACGTAGCCGGGGGTGGGGCGGGGTGCGGCGGGGGGCGGGGTGGCGTCGGTGGGCATGTGGGGCTGGTACCCGGCCGGGGGGCGATCAAGCTGGGGGTTGCGCCGGTCGGCGCAGTGTGCCCGGTAGCCCGGACCCGGCCTGGCCCGTACCGGGCGGTGCCACCCGGGTCGTTCGGCTCGTGCCGCAAGGCCGGCCCGTGCGGCGTGGCGGACGGGCGTAGGCGTCGCCTCCCGGGTGTCAGGGCCTGGACTCCCCGCTCGCCGGCGGGGTACGTCCGAGGAGCGCCGCCGCCGCTTCCGCCGCGTCGGGGTAGACGGCGTAGGTCTCCCCTGCCGTCGCTTCGCCGACCCGGTCGACCCGCGCGGTACCGTCCGCGAGGGGTGTGATCGTCACTGCTCCCGCGCTCTCGCGGTAGGAACGTGAGAGCCGGAGGGCGCGGTGACTGAGGTCGGGGAAGAAGTCACGCAGCCCCAGGACCGCGTGGGCGGCCTCGACCAGGGGACGGTCCTCGGCGAACTCGGGGGCCGTGAGCAGCAGCTCCCATTGCGCCGCGACCGGATCCGGGGCCGCGAGGACCATGGCGAGCGGGCTGAACGTCAGGAATGGCCAGGAGCGCGCCAACTCCTCGTAGCCGGCGCCTTCCCGCCACGCCCGGGCCAGGTCGAGCAGATCGCGCAGCTGCTCCGTCCAGCCGTTCGCCACGTGCAGCCAGTCCCGGCCGATGCCGACGGAGAAGCCCCGCTCCTCGATGGCCAGCCCGACCCGCATGGTCGCCGTGCCCAGTTCGATGACCACCGAGGTGTAGCCGGCGTGCACCCCCCGTGAGCGGGTGCCGATCGACTCCGGATCGACACCTCGCTCACGGGCGGTGCTCCTCAGCACGCGGAGCAGTCCGCCTCCGGCCGCCAGGTCCGGGTAGTGCGCCGGCTCCACCCTGCCGAAGGGTCCGCCGCTCTCTCCACCAGTGCCGTCGGCCACGACCCGCGCACCGCCCTTCTCCGTGTCAGCCCTAGCATCCACAGTACGGCGACGAGTCCTCCGGGAAGGCCCTGGGCCTCGCCTTCTCCGGACCCTTCCTCCTGTCGAACAACCGGGTGAAGTCGGAGCCCCAGTCCGGTTCGTCGATGTCGACCCCACGGAAGCCGTCACCGTGCGGTTCGTAGAAGTGGACCGAGCCCCAGTCCCGTTCCCCGTTGGCGACGGACCGGGCGATCCAGCTCATCTCCAGCTCGGTCGCGGTGCCGCTGTTGTCCAGGCCGCGCTGAGCCCCGCCGACGAAGTCCCTGCCGGGCAGGTTGACGTGCAGGCGGACGTTGCGGTCCCTAATGCCCCGCTCGACGGGGTCCTGCCACGTGCCGTCGGGCACGTTGACGTAGTCGTCGATGTTGCGGCCGGTCTTGCCCTTCAGCCACTTCACCATGCCGGACGTATTGGTCACCTTCTGGCCCAGGGCGAGGTCACAATTGTGGACCAGTACCGGCGCCGCCCCCGCCGACACGTAGTACGTGTGGGCGGTGTCCACCGACAGGTTGTAGACCGCGGCCTGCTGCGTCCACGCCCGGACCGCCTGGACCTGGACCCACGTGCCGCTGCCCGTGCGCAGCCACTGGCCCGGCTTCAGTTCGCCGGCCGTCAGCCACTTCTTCAGGCTCGGGACCCAGAAGGGGTGGCCCGTCGTCGCGGTGAGCTTCTCCATGGCCGTGCCCATGGCGCCGTCGGTGTCCAGGGTCAGTTCGACCAAGTGCTTCTCGCCCTTGCCGACGATCGTGCGGGTGACCTCCTGGCCGGAGGTCTTCCCGGTCGTCGGGTCGGTCGCGACGACCTTCTCGCCCTCCCGTACGTCCTCGATCGGTTTGCGGCTGCCGTCGGCCATGACGACCTCCGTGCCGGCCACGAAGCTGTTGCCCGCCACGTCCACCGCGAGCTGCGTGCACTCGACCGCCGTCTCGACCTTGTCCAGGACGTCGTCCGCCTTGTTGGCCGCCTTGACGATGTCATCCGCGTACTTCGCGGCCTTCATCCCCATCCGCCCGGCCTTCGCCGCCCGGACCAGCCCCGCGCCCGCTCCGCCCAGCGCGATACCGGCGACCGTGGCGACGGCCCAGGCGCAGGCTTCCGCGTCGCCCTTGGTGACGCAGTTCTTGATGTCGTTGAAGCCGGTGACCTCGCCGACCACGTTGCCGACGGTCTTGACGCCCTCCCAGACGTCGTCCATGTCGATGTTCTTCACCGTCTCGATCACCGCGCCGACCTCGTCGACGACGGCCTGGCGCAGGTCGTCGGCGACCTTGGCCACGTCCGCGACGACGTTGCGGGCGGCGCCCAGGAGCAGCGCGGGGAGCGCCGGGTCCGCGGTGACGATCATCTTCGTCACCGTGATCAGCGGCTTCGCGGCCGCCACGATCGCCGGGATCGGGTTGTGCTTGGCGACGAACTCGGCGGCCCGCTGCGCCTTGCGCGTGATCGCCTTCCGCATCTCCTGGTACTGACGGCGGGCCGCCGCGGCCTTCTCCCGGGCCCACTGCGTGACGCCGGTCTTCTGCCCGACCCACTTCGTGACCTGCACGACCTTGTCGACGACCGTCTTCAGGCCGGACTTGCGGTAGAGCCAGCCGGCCGCCTTGCCCGCGTAGTTCAGGGCCGTGCGCAGCGCCGCGATCGGGTGGCGGACGGCGTAGCTGACGCCGTGGTAGACCTGCTTGGCCGTCTTGACAGCCCACTTCTTGCCGTCGTTGAGCTTCTTGCCCACCCACTTGCCCGCCGTGTGGCACCAGCCGCAGCTGGGCCAGTGGCCGTCCGGGTCGGAGTAGTCCAGGGGCGCGCCCGCGCCGTAGGCGTAGCGGTTGGCGAGGATGGAGGCGCCGGAGGCGTACTGGTAGGAGTCGCGGGAGTCGAAGACCCCGGCGGACGGGTCGTACCAGCGCGCTCCCATGTTCACCTGGTCGGTGTCGGGGTCGGTGTAGTCGCCCTGGTAGCCCGCGTTGCCGGGCACGTCCGTGCCTGCCGCGGGGACGCCGTAGGGGTCGTACGCCGTGGACGCGGCGGGTGCGGTCGCCGTCCCGTTCGTGGACGACATCGAGGAGACGACGTCGCCGTGGGTGTCGGTCAGGACGAGGTCCGCCGTGGCCGTGCCCTCCTGGACGGAGAGCAGTTCGTCGGCGGCGCCCCGGCCGTAGGTGGAGGAGTTGTCCTTGACCGGGTCCGGGGACAGCCCGGAGTAGGAGAAGTCCGTTCCGTTGCGGGCGGCCACCCGGTCCAGGGAGTCGTAGGTGTACGTGGTGCCGGACTCGCCCGCCTTGGTCAGGCGGTCGAAGGCGTCGAAGGTGAAGTCCTCCTTCAGGCCCGAGCTGGTGCGGGAGGCCAGGGTGCCGCGCGGGGTGTGGTCGTAGGTGTAGTCGCCGTCGGACAGCATCCGGTCGCGCTCGTCGTACGTGGCCGTCTTGGCGCCGTTCTTGACGCGGTTGCCGCTGTCGTCCCAGCCGTAGTCGGTGGTGGTGCCGCCCGCGGTCCAGGACGTCATGCGCCCGGCCTGGTCGTACTCGTAGGTGCTGGTGCCGGCCTTGGCCGTGCCGGTGGTGGTCTTGGAGCGCAGGTGGTCGTCGGCGTCGTAGCCGTAGTCGACGGACTGGACCGGCTGGCCCGCGCTGTTCTTCAGGGTGTCGGTGTCGGGGCGGCCCAGGTCGTCGTAGCTGAGGCTGCGCTGCTGTCCGGCCTGGTAGCCGATGGTCTCCAGGCTGCCCGCGGCGTCGTAGCCGTAGCTCTGGCTGGTGCCGGTGAGCGGGTCCTTGGCGGAGCTGAGCCGCTGGTTGGTCCAGCCGAAGGCGGCGGTGCCGGAGGCGTCGGTGCGGCTGAGCAGCTGTCCGTCGGGGTTGTAGTCGTAGGTGGCGGTGCCGGACGGGCCCTGGCCCTTCAGGAGCAGGCCGCGGTCGTCGTAGTCGTAGGTGTTGTCGCCCTTGGGCGAGGAGGCCTTGGTGAGCCGGCCGCCGGGGTCGTAGGAGAACCGCTTCTCCGGGGTGGCCGCCTCGGCGCCGCTGCCGGTCTCGCGGACCAGCTGCCCGGCCTTGTCGTACTCGCGCTCGCGCACGACGCCGCCGGGTGCGGTGAGCTTGACCGCCTGGCCGGCCTGGTCGTAGGCGGTGGTCCAGGTGCGGTCGGCGGCGGCCGGGTCGCGGGTGGTGGACGGTTCGATCACCGACTCGGGCAGGCCGAGGCTGTTGACCGTGTAGACGGTCTTGTTGCCGCGGCCGTCGGTGTAGCGGGTGCGGTTGCCGTTGGCGTCGTAGCCGAAGCCGGTGGCGATGGACTTGGTGTCGGTGACCGGTTCGCTCTGGCCGGTGAGGCGGCCGAGCGCGTCGTAGGCGTAGGTGGTGGTGCGGCCGAGCGGGTCGGTGGAGCTGGTGAGGTTGCCGGCCGTGTCGTAGCCGTAGCCGTTGCGGCGCAGCAGCTTGCCGGCCGGGTCGAGGTCGGTGTCCTCGGCGAGGCGGCCGAGCTGGTCGTAGAGCTGGGTGGAGGTGCGGCCCTTGCCGTCGGTCATGCGGACCTGGCGGCCCGCCGCGTCGTAGCCGAACTGCGTGGCGGTGCCGGTCGGTTCGGTGAGCTTGGTCATCTGGCCGAGCGCGTCGTAGTCGAAGCGGCTGACGGCCCCGCCGGGCGCGGTCTGGCGGACGACGTTGCCCGCGTCGTCGTACTCCATGCGCGTGGTGTACGCGCCGGGCGTCGGCTTGCGCTCGATCTGCGTCCGGGTGACCGGGCGGTCCAGGTCGTCGTAGGTGTTCTCGGCGCGCGCGCCGTTGGGGTCGGTGACGGACAGGACCTCGCCGGTGCGGGTGTAGGTGTACTTCCACTGGCCGCGCTCGTCGCCGGTGCCGACGGGCAGGTCCTTGACGGTGAGGCGGTTCTGGCGGTCGTAGGTGAACTTCGAGGTGCGGCCGAGCGCGTCGGTGGCCTCGACGGCGTTGCCCAGGGCGTCGTACTTGGTGGTGACGGTCGGGGTGAGCGCCTGGGTGGAGCCGGGGGCGGTGTAGGAGGGCGAGGAGGCGCTGACCGCGCGGCCGAGCTTGTCGTAGGTGGTGCGGCCGGTGTTGCCGTTGGCGTCGACGGACTCGGTGACCGCGCCGTAGGTGTCGTAGCCGATGTAGGTCTGCGGCCGGGTGGTTGCCGGGGCGGCGCCGCCGGACTCGGTGCTGACGGCGGGCGAGGTGGTGGAGATCGCCCGGCCCAGCTCGTCGTAGGCGAACTCGCTCTTGGCGCCGCCGGGTTCGGTCCGCGCCTTCAGCAGGCCGCGCTGGTCGTAGTCGTAGGTCGTGGTGCGCGAGTCGGAGCCGTTGTCGACGGTCTCCGTCTTGGCGTTGCCCGCGTCGTCGTAGGTGTAGGTGACGCTCTCGGTGTTGACGCTGACCGGCCAGGGCACGTTGGAGGCGTTGCCGCTGGCGACCGTGTTGAGGACGTTGCCCGCGAGGTCGTACGCGTACGTGGTGCGCCGGGCCAGGCCGTTGGGGTCGCTCACCTCGGTCTTGGTGCGGCCGACCGCGTCGTAGGTGTACGAGGTGGTGAGCTTGCCGTTGCTGGACGACTCGGTCAGGACGTTGCCCGCGCCGTCGAAGGTGTTCGCCTCGACGACCAGGTCCCGCTTGGAGCCGTCGGGGTTGTGGAAGTCCTTCTGCGTGATCGACTTGATCAGGTCGTCGCCGTAGTACTGGTAGACCAGCGTGCGGCCCATCGAGTCGGTGTGCCTCGCCACCCGGCCGCCGAGGTCGTAGGCGTACGACGCGAGCACGGTGTGTCCGGGGTCGCCGCCGTCGTCGTCCCAGTCGTCGAGCCGCGTCTCGGCCATCATGTTGCGCGCGGTGTAGAGGTAGCTGAAGCGGTTGCCGTTGGCGTCGACCATCGAGGTCTTGTTGCCGAACGCGTCGTACGTGTACGACGTCTCGCCGCCCTCGGCGTCCACGGCCTTCTCCGGCCGTCCCCGGTCGTCGAGTTCGAAGGTCATCGCGCGCGGAGCGTCCCCGCCGAGCAGGTCGGAGACCTCGGTGCGCACGACCGTGCCGTCGGGGTCGTAGCCCGTGACGGTGCGCTGCTGGTGCTTGGCGAGGGTGACGGCGTTGGTGGCCGGCGGCTCGGTGGTGGTGGTCAGCCGGGACAGCTTGTCGTAGGCGTAGGTGGTGGTGGTGCCGGAGGGCTGGGAGTCGGAGACCTGGGTCTCGGTGGTCTTGCGGCCGATCGCGTCGTAGGCGTACTTGGTGGCCAGGCCGGACGGGCCGGTCTCCTGCGCCAGGTCGCCGGTCTTGTAGTACTGGTAGCGGGTGAGCTTGCCGCGCGGGTCCTTGACGGTGGCGGGCAGCCCGGCGGGCGTGTTGCCGCCGCCGACGGCCATCTCGGCGCCGTTGGTGTAGGTGGTGACGACCGTGCCGCCGTCGGGCATGGTCTGGGTGAGCGGGGCGCCGGTGGCGTTGTAGGTGTACTTGGTCAGGTAGCGGTTGTCCGTGGGGCCCGAGGAGCGGCCGTCGCGGGACTCCGAGGGCTGGTCGGCGCGCAGGTCGAAGTCGCCGGTGGGGACGGGGTAGGTGGTGTAGGCGGTCTGGCAGTCGTCCTTGGCGCGGCAGGTGGTGCGGCTGGTGACGTTGCCCCGGTCGTCGTAGCCCAGGGTGACGGTGTCGCCGTTCTCGCTGGTGGCGCCGGTCTGGAAGCCGTTGTCGTCGTAGGCGAAGGTGCGGATGGCGACGCCGTCGGCCGGGTAGCGGATGAAGTCGGGCTCGGTGCCGCTGCCCGAGGGCGGGTTGGTGCAGAAGGCCGGGTCGCCCGGGTCGGGCTTGGTGCACACCTGGCCGGGGTCGGACGGGGACTGCGAGGGCGAGGGCGCGTCGTCCTCGCGGGCGGCGATGCCGGTGGGCTCGCCGTAGCGCAGCAGCCGGGAGGACAGGCCGTCGTACTCGTAGAAGTAGGGGTCGTTGGCCGGGTCGCGGACCTCGACGGTGCGCCGCAGGTCCTTGTCGTCGCCGAACACGGCGGGCGTGCCCAGGCGCCAGGTGCCGCCGTTGCGGTCGGTGTACTCCTGGACCCGGTCGCGCGAGGTGTCGTACGAGACCTCCGAGGCGGTGCGTCCGGACGGCAGCGTCGTCCTGGCGAGCAGGTCGGCGGTGCGGGTGCCCTCGCGGTAGTGGCCGGCGACGGCGGCCGAGCCGAGCGGGTGGTGGTAGACGGCGACGTCGTCCAGGGTGCCGGCGAAGGACTTGGCGCCGGTGGCGCCCCAGCCGGGCCAGGATCCGGGGGTGGTGGCGTTGGCCGCGCCGATCTGGTTGTACGTCAGGTCGGTCTGGACGAGCTGCTTGCCGGTGAGCTTCCCGGACAGTTTGCCGTCCAGGTACAGGCTCTGGTCGGAGCCGGAGACGGAGAGCACCGCGTGGTGCCACTTGCCGTCGTTGACGTTCTTGGTGGTGTCGGTGATCGGGGCGACGGTGCCGGTGGCGAACTGGCCGCGCAGCTTGCCGTCGGTGCCCACGTAGAGCAGGGGCACGCCGGTGGTGGGCGTGGTGCCCCAGGCCTTGTTCTGGTAGCCCAGGAGCGGTCCGCCGACGCCGGTGGCGATGGTCTTGAACCACACCTCGACGGCCGCGTCGCGGCTCTTCTTCAGGGTGCCGGAGGGCAGGTCTACGCGGGAGGTGGTGCCGTTGAAGGACACCGCGGTGCCCGGGTCGCCGGTGATCGCGCCGGCCTGGGCGAGGGTGGCGTTGGCGTAGGTGCCGCGGTCCTTGCCGAGGTTGGTCTCCACCTCGCTGTTGGCGGCGGCGCCCTCGTCCTCACCCAGGCGCCAGTACGACTCGGGCCGCGAGTCGAGCACGGCGGAGCGGTAGTGGCTGCCGGTGGTGTGCGCGTACTGGGTGCAGCCGCCCTGGGGGTCGCAGACCTTGTCGAGCAGGTCGCCGGTGTAGGAGTACGTCCAGGCGAGCGCGGCGCCGTCGACGGCGTTGGTGGCGACCCGGGTGACGTGGTTGCCGGTCCAGGTGAAGCTCAGGGAGCGGGCGTTGCGGGAGTTGACGGCCGTGGAGAGCTTGCCGGAGGTGTAGGTGTAGGCGACGGCGGTGCCGTACGCGTCGGTGACCTTGGTGAGCAGGCCGGTGACGCTGAAGTCGTACGTCGTGCCGGACTTGTCCTGGAGCTTGTACGTACCCAGCGAGGCGTCCTGCGTCAGCTTGGCGAACCGGCCGGGCGGCGCGGCGAACGTGCCGTCGGCGTTCTTGCCGAACCGCGCGTCCTGGCCCTCGGGGTAGCGGATCACGACGTTGCCGGTGCCGTCGTCGTCCGGGGTCAGCCGCATGTCGTACCGGGTGGACCAGCCCGCGCCGAAGGCGAGGTCGCGGCGCGGGTCGAGGCTGTTGTAGGTGCGCACCAGCGTCAGCTCCGGGCCGATGCCGGTGACCGGGGCGTCGATGGCGGTGGTGGTGAAGTTGCCGACGTTCGGGTCGTACTCCTTGCCCTGCCCGGCGGACAGGTGCGAGGTGACCTCGGGCTGCGGCACGGCGGCGATCAGGGCGACCTGCGCGGTGGGCACCTCGTTGGAGGCGTCCTTGACGAAGCCGCGCCACAGGTAGGTCTTGCCCCACTTCAGCTTGCCCGCCGGGACGGGGTAGGCCGATCCGGTCTGGTACGCGGAGGTGGTGCAGCCGGTCGGCTTGCCCGCCTTGTCGGCCTCGCAGATCTCGAACTTGTACTGGAGCGAGGAGCCGGGCGGCGCGTCGATGTCCACGCCCGCCGCCCACAGCTGCGGGGTCAGCGTCTGCGCCTGGTAGCCGTTGGGCGGGAACTGCTCCTTGACCACCGGCGCGATGTCGAAGACCTGGAGCGTCAGCCGGCCGGGCGGCACCTGCTCGTCGGTGAAGACCTTCCCGCCCTGGCGGACCATGGTGAAGTCGAGCATGTACGCGCCCGGGGGCAGCGCCTTGATCGTCGCGTCCAGGGTGGTCTTCGCGCCGTAGGCCACGTTCCCCGTGAGGTTCGCGGACCGCTGCTGCCCGACGATCTTGCCCTTGGAGTTGTAGGCCCGGTAGGCGAGGTAGTACGTGGACGGGGTCCAGGTCTCGGCGCCCTTGTTGGTGACGGTGACCTTGACCTTGCCGTCCTGGTTCTGCAGCACCGGCGGGTCGGGCACCGGCTTGGGGAAGGAGTAGCTCGCGCTGTACGGGGAGTGGGTGACGAACAGCTTGGGCGGGTTGGCCGTGCCGTGGCCGGTGAACCGCTTGAAGGCCGCGGTGTCGGTGGCCGAGGCCCGCAGCGACAGGCCGTAGTTGGCCTGGCTGCCGTCGGCCCAGCGCTGCACCAGGTCCCGGCCGCCCTTGCCCAGGTCGAAGAGCTCGCCCGCGCCGGGGCAGGAGGACTGGGACTGGCCGGTGGCGATGTAGCCGTGCGCGAAGGAGCGGGAGGCGAGCGCGCCGCCGACGGACGGGCCCGGGTAGGCGTTGGAGCTGCCGGTGGAGGCGGTCCAGGACTGGGTGACCGGGTGGACGGAGACCGAACGGGGCTTGCAGGAGGCGGAGTCGAAGTTGACGACCTGGAGCTGGACGCCGAAGACGCGGTGGTGGCGCAGCTTGTCGTCGAGGCCGGGGAAGCCGAGGTAGGAGGCGGTGGAGCCTTCGGAGGCGCTCTTGCCGACGCGGAGCTCGTCCTTGCCGTCGACGGACCCGCCGCTCTTGACGTACATCGAGGTGGAGGCGGCACCCGTCTCCACGGACGGGTCGAGCAGCACGGGGAAGGCGCGGGCCGGGTCGGCGAGCCAGGCGCGGTCCGGGGTGACCTTCAAGGTCCGCCCGCCGTCGGCGAGTTCGTACGCCACCGCCCGGGACTCGGCGCCCTGGGCGTCGGTCATGTATCCGGCCGGGACGACCGCCACCGTACGGCCGTCGGCGTCGGCGAGCTCGATGGCGCCGCCACGGGCGCGGGCGGTCAGGCCCTTGAGGTCGAGCGGGAAGGAGAAGGAGCCGGGGGCCTGGGCCGAGCGCAGGACGAGGGTTTCCTTGAGGCCGCCCGCGCGGGCGTCGAGCCACAGGTCGGTGGCGGGCAGGACGCCGGGGTAGGCGGCGCGCGACCCGGTGACCGTGCCGGTGACGGCGGCGGCGCCGGCCAGCCGGTAGGCCAGGCTGCCGCCGCCCGGCAGGGTGAGGGTGGCCAGCGCCGGGGCGTCGGCACGGTCGGCGAGGCGGACGCCCACGGAGTCGGCGGTGTTGGCCCAGCCGCCGGCGCGCTCGGTGAGGCGGGTGTCGATGGGCTGCCAGCTGCCGTCGGTGGCACGGTAGTTGACCGGGGTGGCGGAGACCTCGGTGGTGCGGGTGCCGTCGGTGTTGGCGTACGTACGGCTGCGGGCGTCGCGCTCGGCGGGCAGTTCCTCGCTGGTGGCGCGGTCGAAGCCGGTGACGCGGGGCTCGGGCGCGGTGGCGACGGCGGCGCTGTTGCCGGCCGCGGCCGGGCGCGCCGCCACCGGCTGGGTCACCGGGTACTTGGCGCGCAGCGAGCGCGGGGCGCGGGTGTTCCCGGCACCTCCGGCGAGGTGGCCGCGGCCCTCGGCATCGCCCCAGCGCTGGCCGGGCCCGTGGGCGGGGCGCGGCAGTTCGGGGAAGAGCGGCAGCCCGCTGCCCGCGACGGCGAGCGAGCCGAGGCCCACCGACAGCAGCAGGGCGAGCGCGACGGCCCGGCCCCAGCGGCCACGGGCCAGTCTGGCGACAAGGAACTTGCGCACGGCGGCGCGGTAGGCGGGCACGGTCCCCCCGTAGGACTGGCGGTGGATGAGCGCGTTGATCCTGATGCGGGGTCAGGGCGGCTGTCGATTGCCTGGGGAGACCATTCACGTGGCCGTGATCCTTTCGTGATCGCTCGATAAGGGCCGCGTAAGGGCCGCACGCCGTGCCTGGTAAGGGCTTTCTCCCCGCCGGAGGCCCTCGCGGGGTGGCCGAATCCCGTGTCGGCGCACGGATCCGAACGCATGTACTAGTTCGCCGTCCGTTCACCTTGTGAACTCCCGCCGTACACAAGAGACTTGGGGATCGGGCCCGTGACGAGCCGCTTCTGTCCCCCGGCCCTCCACGACCGGCCCGCACGACACACCCGGTTCACCAACTGGACGTACAGAGAACGCATTTGGGCAACCCAACGCCCCCGCTGCGTTCACCGGCACTTCCTTACCGTCCGGCTCATGACAAAGTTCCAGCCCCGCAGACCTCGGGCGGCACGGCTCCGGACCGCCGTCGCCGTGACCGCGGCGCTCCTGCCCGCAGGCCTCGTCGCGCTCCCCGGCACCGCCCAGGCCGCCGTCTCGCTGACCTGCACCACCACCGGCCCGACCTACGCCCTGGACTCGGCCGGCAAGCTCCTGCGCCTCGACATGCCGACCCCCGCCACCGGCGGCAACCTGCCCGCGGGCAGCACCATCGACACCGGGTGGACCGGCTACGGCCGCATCCTCGCGGGCCCCTCCGCCGCCTTCTACGGCATCAAGTCGGACGGCCTTTACTACAGCCACCGGATCAGCTCCAGCGCCACCTGGGACGTCCACCACAAGAAGATCAGCGACGGCTTCACCGGCTTCCGCACCGGCACCGCCGCGGACGACATCACCATCGACCGCAGCGGCTACATCTGGACCCTGGACTCCAACGGCGGCATCCGCTGGAACCACTACAACCCGACGGCCAACGCCATGGACGCGGGCAGCGGCAAGATCATCGACATGGGCTGGAACCGCTACGACGCCATCTACGCGGGCGACAAGGGCGTCATCTACGGCCGCTCCGCCACCGACCACAAGCTCTACCGCTCCCGCTACGACCTCACCAGCCACCGCTGGCTGGAGCGCCACGTCCTGGAGTCCTCCGCCGACTGGAGCGACACCAAGTCCATGGCCTCCTACGGCGGCGACACCCTGGTGCGCGTCAAGGGCAACGGCTCGGTCGTCTACTACCGCTTCGACGAGACGATCAGGGACTGGCCGGTCTACAACAAGACCGTGGCCGCCTCCGGCTACGCCGCCTACACCTCGGTCACCGCGGCCCCCGACGCCTGCCGCATCCCCGAGCACACCCCCGCCGTCGTGAAGCAGGACTTCGAGGGCGGCACGCCCACCGTCGCCATGCAGGGCTCCTCGGGCAAGCTGGAGTTCGCCTACACCGACGCCATCGGACACCTGGTGCACGGCCGCAGCGACCCGGCCGACATCACCAGCATCCAGTGGACGACGATCTCCGGCAACGAGGGCTTCAGCGGCGCGCCCTCGCTCTCCCAGCACTCCGACGGACGCGTCGTCGTCACCGCCCAGAACGTCACCGGCGCGCTCTGGCAGCGCAACCAGGCCGCCGTCTCCAGCGCCGACTGGGGCGGCTGGATCGACCTGTCCGGCCACATGGCCCAGCACGCCATCACCGCGAAGACGCCCTCCGGCCTGATGGTGCAGTTCGCCTCCGACGCCGACGGCAAGCCCTGGTACCGCATCCAGCAGCGCGCCAACGTCGACTTCATGGGCTGGATGCCGCTGGGCGGCTCCGGGTTCACCGGCCCCTTCACCGCCGTCACCGTGCGCGACGGGATCCAGTTGTTCGGCAAGAACGCCGGCGGCGTCCTGCAGACCGCGCAGTTCAAGGAGGCCGGCACGCTCTCCGCGTGGACCGCCCTCGGCAACCAGGCCGTCACCGGCACCCCGTCCGTCGTCGTCTACCCCGGCTACCGGCTGCGCGTCGTAGCCAACGACGGCAACGGCAAGGTCCTGATGACCGCCCAGAGCGACGAGGGCGGCGCCTTCGGCGCCTGGAACCCGCTCGGCGACGCGGCCCACGACCCCAACAACCCCGGCACCCCGGTGGACCCGCTGGTCGCCCAGGGCTCCCCCACCGCGGTGCTGTCGCCCACCACCGGCCTGCTGGAGGTCGTCGTGCGCGCCACCGACGGCACGCTGTACAACACCGGTGAGACGACCCAGGGCAGCGGCACCTGGCGCAGCTGGCAGAAGCTGGGCACCGACGTGGCCGCCACCGACCCGACGGCGTTCACCTACACCGGCCCCAGCGGCATGACCTGGGCCTACGTGTTCCGCAACGCGAACAACCAGAACATCGTCTACCAGCTGTCGACCCAGTAGCCGACCCCGTAACCGACTCCGTAACCGACTCCGTAACCGCACGACAGCGGTTCGGCACGCCCTGATCGCCGCCCGGCCCAGCGCCGGGCGGCGGTTCGGCATACCCTCCGGCAGCCCGGCCGCCTCCGGAAACAGCGGCGGTCCACCACCCACCGGAAACCCGGAAGCCCACCACCCACCGGTGCGGCGATACTTCAATCCGTCGCACGACCGCGGACCACCGCCCCACCGAAAGGCACGCACGTCCCTTGTCATCCCTACGCATACGCATACGCACACGCAGACGCCCCGGCACACGCACACGCACCCTCGTGGGCGCCCTCGGCACCGCCCTCGCCCTCCTCACCGCCGGCGCCGTCGCCGCGCCCCCCGCCTCCGCCAGCGGCGCGGCACCCTCCACCGACGCCCTCATCGGCACCGAGCAGGTGCTCTTCCGGTCCGGCACCGGTGGTTACGGGTGCTTCCGCATCCCCACCCTGGTGCGCACGAAGACCGGCACGCTCCTCGCCTTCGCCGAGGCCCGCGTCTCCCCGTCCTGCGCCGACCGCGGCCCGATCGACACGGTGGTGCGCCGCTCCACCAACGACGGCCGCACCTGGGGACCCGTACGCGTGGTCCTGTCCGGCGCCGAGAGCGACCCGAACGCGCCCGCCACCCGGGGCAACGCCTCCCCCGTCGCCGACCTCACCACCGGCGACGTGTTCCTGCTGTCCACCTCCGAACTCGCCGTCCCCGGCGGCAAGCGCCTCTCCTGGGTGCAGCGCTCCACCGACGACGGCCTCACCTTCGACACCCCGCGCCGCACGCCCCGCCTCAGCGGCCAGGACAACGGCTGGTTCGGCACCGGACCCACCCACGGCATCCAGCTCAAGCGCAACACCCAGCACCCCGGCCGCCTGGTCGTGGGCGCCTACGAAAGCCCGGCCACGGCCACCCAGCTCATCGGCGTGCTCTACAGCGACGACCACGGCGACACCTGGCAGGCCAGCGACACGGCCAACTCCTACCAGGACGGCCTGAGTCCGGGCGAGCCCGCCGTGGCCGAGCTCGACGACGGCAGCCTGTACGTCAACGCCCGCAACAACAACGACGCCGGACACCGCACCCACGCCGTCTCCGCCGACGGCGGCACCACCGTCCCGGCCCAGCGGATCGTCCCGATCACCACGCCGCAGGTGCAGGGCTCGCTCCTCGCCCTGGAGAAGACCTACCGCCAGGTCCCCGGGGACACCCTGGTGTTCGCCGCGCCCGGGCACCCCACCGACCGCCAGGAGATGCGGCTGCGCTGGTCCACCGACCGGGGCGCCAGCTGGCACGACGCCTCCGGCGGCAAGATCAGCGCACAGCGCGCGGGCTACTCCGACCTCGCCGAACTCACCGACGGCCAGCTCGGCATGGTCTACGAGGGCGGCGCCGGCTTCTCCGCCGCGCAGATCTACTTCAACCGCTTCACCCCCACGGCGGTCGGCGTGCCCGGCACGTCCTCCTCGCGGGTCTTCCCGCAGCCCTTGACCCCGGCCGGCCGCACCACGCCCGACCTCGCGCCCGACGCCAACGACGCCTACCTGACCGGTGGTTCGCTGGGCACGGGCCGCTACGGCCAGGGCCTGGCGCTCGACGCCTCCGACAACACCCCCGACCACGCGAACCTCCCCTACGCCCCGGCCCTCGACCCGGGCGCGGGGGACGTCACGTACTCGCTGTTCTTCCGCTACTCGGCCACCGCCGCCTCACCGCAGCAGGCACTGCTCTGGGCCTACGGCCAGGGCGCGGACAAACCGCAGGTGTGGGTGCGCGCACAGCCGGGCCAGGACCGCCTGTTCGCCTGGGTGCAGGGCACGGGCGGCACCGCCAGCGTCGCGCTGCCCGACCCGTCGGCGGGCGTGGCGTACGGCGACGGAAACTGGCACCACCTGGCCCTGACCCGCACCGGAAGCCAGGTCCGCCTCTCCGTGGACGGCGGCGCCCCCGCCACCGCCACCGGCGCCTCCGGGCCCCTGGCCGCACCGCGCGCGGACGGCGCCGAGGGCATCCGCCTCGGCGCCAAGCAGGACAGCGGCGCCAGCGACGCCTTCACCGGCAGCCTCGACGAATTCCGGCTCTACAAAACGGCCCTGACGGACACTCAGCTCCAGTCGGTGCGCGGCAACGGCGAACCGGTCCCGGCCGCCGTCCGGCTGCCCTTCCAGGTGATCGACACGGCCGACGCTCCCACCCTCACGCAGGTGGGCATCGAGGACGACGTGTCCGGGCACTGCGCGGACGGCACCCTGCTCGGCGGCCTGCCCGGCGAGGTCGACGGCCGCGTCGGCAAGGGCGCGGTGTCGGTCTCGGCCACCCGCCCCGGCATCGAGGTGCCCTACCTGCCCGCGCTCGACGTGGGCGCGGACGACTTCACGTACACCCTCTGGTTCTCCTACAACGCGAGCACCTCCACCCCGGACGCCGCCCTCCTCTGGGCCTACGGCTCCACGACCGGGCAGCCCTCCCTGTGGGTCCGCGCCCAACCGGGCCGCGACCGGCTCTTCGCCTTCGCCGAGACCCCCGCGGGCAACGTCCAAATCGCCCTGCCCGACCCGGGCACCTCGGTCGCGTACGGCGACGGAACCTGGCACCTGCTGACCCTGGCCCGCTCCGGCGACCGCCTCAAGCTCTCGGTGGACGGCACCTCACCCACCGAGACGACCGGCCTCACCGGCTCGCTCACTTCGGCCGACCCGGACGGGCTGCGCGTCGGCTCCAAGCCGGGCGGCAGCGACGTCCTCACCGGCCGCCTCGACGAGGTGAAGCTGTACCAGCGGGCGCTCACCCAGGCCGAGACGGCGAAGGTCGCCGCGTCCGCGCCGGGCTCCGGCGGCGGCTACCCCTCCGACCGGCCGGTCCTGTGGTGGTCGATGGAGTCGGGCAACACCGAGGTCCACCCGGTCGCCCGCCCGGCCACCGGCCCGGCCACCCCGTCGTCCTCGGAGCACTGCGGCCACGGCTACGTACGCGGCAACCCGGCCCGCACCGCAGGACGCTACGGCAACGCCCTCGCCCTCGACGGCACCGACGACGCCGTGGAACTCCCCTACGGCGCCCAACAAGCCCTGGGCTCGGGCGACTTCACCCTCTCCACCTGGGTGAAGTACACCGCCACCGCCTCCAGCCCCAGCCAGGTCCTGACCTGGGCCTACGGGGTCGGCGCCGGCGAGCGCCAGCTGTGGCTGCGCACCCAGCCCGGACAGGACCGCCTGGCCGCACTCGTCCAGACGGACACGGCGACGACGATGGTCTACGCACCGGACGCGAGCACGGCGGCCGGCTTCGGCGACGGCGCCTGGCACCACGTCACACTGCGCCGCACGGGGACGGCGCTGACCCTGGCGGTGGACGGCAAGACCCTGGGCGAGGCACCGGCGCCCTCGGGTTCGCTCACCTACGGGGACGCCTTCGCGGTCTCCGGCTTCACGCTGGGCGCCCGCCCGGACGGCGCGGACCGCTTCAAGGGCTCGCTGGACGAATTCCGCCTGATCCGGCGGGCGTTGAGCGACCAGGAGGTGGACGCGCTGCGCCTGACAAACGCGTCGACGGGAACGGCCACGACGGTGCGCCTGCCGTTCGAGACGGTCGTACCTCAGGGGTACGCACGGATGTGAGGCGGTACGGGGCGGGCGCGGGGAACCTTTCCCCCGCGCCCGCCCCCTTCGCGCCCGTCCTCTTCACGTCCGTCCTTCTCGCGCCCGCCCTTCTCCCGCCGTCACGTGGCGTCGAGGGCCTGGGTGATCTTGCCCGTGATGTCGACGAGGGCCGGGCTCGGGTCGCCCTTCCCGGCTAGGATCCCGGCCTCGACGGCGCGCAGGACGGTGGCGCGGTAGTTCTCGGCCTCGCCCGCGTCCTTGGCCTTCAGCAGCCGCATCGACTCGGTGAGCGCGGGCAGTACGTGGTCGGCCATGGCGGCGACGGTCTTGCCCTCGATCGTGATGCTCCCGGCCTTCTCGGCGAGCACGTGCCCGACGAGGCCGGTGGCGGAGGCGAGGGTGAGGCTGCCGGTGGTGGCGGTCTTGTGGGGCGACCCGGCCGCGTCGGCGGCGGCGAGGAGGGCGACGGCGCCGTAGGCGGCGGTGCGCAGGGTGGTCTTGTCCTGGGTGGTGAGGGTGTTGTTCGACATGGTGGCGTTCTCCAGTGGTGTGGCCGGCCGCCCCTGTCCGGGGCGGTCCGTGCGGTTTCTCGATGCCCTTACTTTCGCCACCGGCCCTGTCACCCGCCTTTCACGCCCCTGACAGCACCGCCGTCACGCGCCCCCGGCGCTCACGCGGTCGAGGGGCTCGTCCTCGCCGCTCGCAGGTCCCGCTGGGCGAGCTGGCCGTCCACCAGGGCTTCGATGCTCCTGGCCACCGCCCGCGCGTCGAGGTGCCCACGCACGTCGGTCTCGTGCAGCGGGCCGTTTCCGGTGAGGTCCAGCGCGCCGTCGCCGTCGACGCGGACGCTGCCCGTGACGGTGTCGGCGCCGTATCCCGGCAGGCGTACGGTGAAGGTGGCCTCCAGCAGGTGCGTGGCGGGCGGTCCGAAGCTGGGCCGGCTCCGCTCCCAGTCGCGGTCCTCCAGGGCGTTCGCGTCGTCGTCATCCCGGGTGGTGCGCAGGGCGAGCACGTCCCGGGCCGCCCGCGCCGCGCAGTCCGCCGCGAACTCCACGTCCCGCAAGGCGCTGTGGGCCTCCTCGGAGTCCGGGCCGCCCGCGCCGGCCAGGGCCCAGAGCGCCGTGAGGAGGGAGCGCGCGACGACGAGGGTGTCCTCGTCCGCCCCCAGCGGTTCGGCCGGGCGCACGTGGCGCGGCGGCAGCGCCTCGTCCTCGAACTCGCGCAGCTTCTGGGACGTCAGGCCGGTCCACCAGGCCGGACCGGTGGCGGACAGAGGGTCGAGGGCGGGCATGACGACTCCAGAACTCTAGGCACTTTTTCTGCTTAACTGCCCGGAGGTGCTCAAGGATGCGACCGGATTCGGGGCACGACGCCCCCGGACCACGGTGCGGCCCTCCCTCACGGAGCTCACGGAGCTCACGGAGCGAGGACCGGAGGTGGAGCGCCGTACGGCCCGCCCCAACCTCCGCATACGCTGCGAGGCCTCGACACACAAGGGGGGCCATGTGAAGCAGGGAACGCGGTTCAGACCGGGGCGCAGCCGATGGACGACGGCCAGCGGCTGGACGATGGTGCTCAGCGCGGCGGGGGCCGTGGTGGGCTCGCTGGTCGGCATCTCCTCCTACCCACCGCTCACCGGGGAGCTGGCACTGGCCGGGCTCAGCGCGGTCAGCGCCGTGGTGTGGGTGTGCACCTCCTGGCGGGCAAGGGCCGGGGACAACCCCTTTGCCGATCCGTACGAGGAGACGCGCAGGCCCAGCCGTCCGCTGACGTACCTCTTCGCCCTCGGCATCCCCTTCTCCTGCGCGGCAGCCCTGCTGTTGGCCCTCACCCCGACGAGCGCCGAGGGCAAGGAGACCGAGCGGGCGCTGGCAGCCGGGATGGACGAGCACACCGTGCGCGTCCACCGGGTGGCGGCCGATCCCGCCCCCGCCGGGCGGAACGAGGACGGCCAGGACCTCTACCGCGCGGACCTGGTCTTCCGGATCCCCTTCGACCGGGGACCCCAGGAGTTCACGCTCCGCGCTCACCAGCAGGTCGGGCGCCCGCACAAGGGCGAGTCGGTCACCCTCTGGTTCTCGCCCGCACACCCCGAAGCCGGAGTGCGCACCAGTGCGCCGCTCGACTGGGCCGGGTGGGGCAGGGGGTTCCTCCTGTTCTGGATCGTCCCGTTCGCGGGCTTCGCGAGTGCGGCGGTCAAGTCGCAGATGGCGAAGCGGGACGTGCACGAGATGCGCCGCTTCCGCCCCGGGGTCCACCTGCCCGCGCTGGCGATCCTGCTCCTGGGCGTCGCGGCGCTCGTGCCGCTCGCCCTGGAGCTCGACCTGTTCGGCGTGTGGTCCCGGGTGCTGGCGCTCCCTGCGGCCGCCGCCCCGTGGCTCGCCGTCACCTGGCTGTGCAAGGCGGACTGGTGGTTCCCGGTCCGCCACTGAAGGCCCAGTTCTCGTATAGCTGCCGCCAAGTGGCGAGTAGCACTGAGTACCCCTTTGGCAACGGATTGGATCTATCCGCTTCGCTCCTACCGGCAGGTCGCCACGCTGTGGTGATCATCAGATTCGGAGCGAGGTGCACACGAGTGCGGCAGGGCTGGGAGCCGGAGGACCTCATCGAGGTCTGGACGCTGCTCGAAGACGACATGAAGCGGCTGCGGAACAAGTCCGGGGCGAACCGGCTGGGCTTCGCGATGCTGCTGAAGTTCTTCGAGGTGGAGGCCCGCTTCCCGGAGACCGACAGGGAAGTCCCGGTCGCCGCGGTGGGTTACGTGGCTCAGCAGGTGAAGGTGCCGGCGGAACAGTGGGCGGCGTACGACTGGCATGGCGACCGGATCAAGCGCCACCGCAAGGAGATCCGTAAAGCCTTCGGGTTCCGGGCGGGTACGGAGGAGGACCAGGAGCGGCTGGCCGAGTGGCTGACGGCCGAGCTGTGCGGGGTGGAACTGTCGCGGGAGCGGCTGGCGGAGGCGGTCGTGGCCCGCTGCCGCAACGACTTCGTCGAGCCGCCGGCCCCGGCCAAGGTCCGGCGCCTGGTGGGCAAAGCGGTCAGGGACTTCGATACGCGGTTCTGCCGTACCACCGTGGACCGGCTGTCCCACGCGACCCGCTCGCGGTTGGAGGACCTGGTCGCGGGCAGCGAGGATGGCGACGAGACGGCTGGGGACCAGGCGGTGGCCGGCGGCGGCCGATCGTTCTTCACCGAGCTCAAGGCCGACCCGGGAGCCCCGGGGCTGGAGAGCTTGTTCGCGGAGGTGGACAAGCTCCAGCGGGTGCGGAAGCTGGATCTTCCGGCCGACCTGTTCGCGGACGTGTCGGAGAAGCAGGTGGACGCCTGGCGGGCGCGGGCGGCGAAGGAGTACCCGGCGAACCTGGAGCGGATGAAGCCGCCGATGTGCCTGACGCTGCTGGCCGCACTGTGCCATGTGCGGCACACCGAGATCACCGACTCGCTGGTGGAGTTGTTCATCCAGCTGGTGCTGAAGATCAACACCCGGGCGGAGAAGAAGGTCGACAAGGAGATGACCGGTGAGTTGAAGAAGGTGCGGGGCAAGGAGGCGATGATGCTGCGGGTCGCCGCGGCGGCCTTGTCCGAGCCCTCCGGCACGGTCCGCAAGGTGATCTACCCCGTCGTCGGCGGGGAGAAGACGTTGAAGGCCCTCGCGGCGGAGGCCGCGGCGAACGAGGCCAAGTACAAGGCGCGGATCCGCACCGTGCTGCGATCGGCGTACTCGGCGCACTGGCGGCGGATGCTCACCCCGCTGTTGAAGGCGTTGACGCTCAAGTGCAACAACACCGCCTACCGGCCGGTGATGGACGCCATCGACCTGCTCCAGCGGTACCTGGAGCAACCGCTGAAGGAGGGCGCGTTCTTCGACGCGGCGGAGGCCGTGCCGCTGGAGGGTGTGGTGCCCGAACAGTGGCGGGCCGCGGTGGTGGACGACAAGGGCCGCGTCGAGCGCATCCCCTACGAGCTGTGTGTGCTGGTCTCCCTGCGCGAGGCGTTGCGACGCCGGGAGATATGGGTGGTGGGGGCGAACCGGTGGCGTAACCCGGAGGACGACCTGCCGCAGGATTTCGAGGACAACCGGGACGTGCACTACGACGCGATCCAGAAGCCCCAGGACCCGGCGAAGTTCATCGCGGAGTTGCAAAGGACGCACCGCGAGGCCCTGGACCGGTTCGAGGCCGCGCTGGCCAACGACACCACGGGCGGGGTGGCGATCGTCAAGAAGAACGGCGAGGGATGGATCAAGGTCTCTCCGCGGCCCAAGCAGGAGGAGCCGGAAAACCTGGTCGCGGTGAAGGGGGAGATCGAACGGCGCTGGGGCACCATCGATCTGCTGGACATCCTGAAGTACGCGGAGTTCGACACCGACTTCATCGCCGAGTTCACCACGGTGGCCACCCGCGAGAGCCTGTCCCGGGAGGTGCTCCGGAGAAGGCTGCTTTTGGTCTTGTTCGGACTGGGCACGAACATGGGGATCAAGCGTGTCGCGGTGACGGGCAAGCACGGTGAGTCGGAGGCGACGCTTCGCCGGGTGCGGCACCTGTTCGTGAACCGGGCCAATATGCGTGTGGCCCTGGTGAAGCTGGTCAACGCCACCTTCGCGGCCCGCGACGAGATGTGGTGGGGCACCGGGACGGCGTGCGCCTCCGACAGCCGCAAGTTCGGTGCGTGGTCGTCCAACTTCATGACGGAGTGGCACCAGCGGTACCGGGGCCCGGGGGTCATGATCTATTGGCACGTGGAACGAAAATCGGTCTGCATCTACAGCCAGCTGAAGTCCTGTTCGGCTTCCGAGGTCGCGTCGATGATCGAGGGCGTGCTGCGGCACTGCACCGACATGGAGGTCGATCGGCAGTACACCGACACCCACGGCGCCTCCATTGTCGGGTTCGCCTTCGCGCACATGCTCGACTTCCAGCTGATGCCGAGGCTGAAGAACATCGGGCGGGCGAGGCTGTACCGGCCGGCCGCGGGCGAGGACAAGAACTGGCCGCACCTGGCCCCGGTGCTCTCCACCCGCACCATCGACTGGGACCTCATCGCCCAGCAGTACGACCAGATCGTGAAGTACACCACCGCACTCCGCCTGGGCACCGCCGAGGCCGAGCAGGTCCTGCGCCGCTTCACCAAGGGCGGGCCCAAGCACCCGACCTACCAGGCGATCGAGGAGCTGGGGCGCGTGGTGCGGACGGCGTTCATCTGCGACTACCTCTCGGATGCCGACATGCGCAGGGAGATCGGTGAGGGCTTGCAGGTGGTGGAGAACTGGAACTCGGCGAACTCCGACCTGTTCTACGGCAAGGGCGGCGACTTGACGGGCGCGGACAAGGAGAGCCAGGAGGTTTCCATGCTCGCCCTGCACCTTTTGCAGAGCAGCCTCGTGCATGTGAATACCTTGCTGGTACAGCAGGTTTTGGCGGATCCGAAGTGGGCGGACACGCTCACCGAGGCGGACCGGCGGGGGCTGTCGCCTCTGTTCTGGACCCATGTGAACCCGTACGGAAGATTCGAACTGGATATGAACAGCCGTCTCGACCTGGACCTTGCGGCCACCGGGGCCACGGTGCCCGGCCCGCGCAGTCCACAAGGAGAGTCAGTCGGCGCTCCGAGCTGAGCTGACGAGGACGGGGGCGAGCCGGTCGACAGGTCGCGGCCACTGCGTGACCCGGAGGCCGTGACCTCGACGCGCTCGACGCCGGCCCCGAGCCGGCTGCCCACAGCGGCTGAAGCCCCGTTCACGGCTCTGGGCGGACGGCGGCTTTCAGTGCCGCCTCGATCGCGTGGGTCAGCGTCTCCAGATATGCGTCGTCGCTGCGGCCCTGTACGACCAGCATGTGGCAAGTCCCGCAAGCCGCAGAAACAGGGCTGATCTTTTCGGTCTTCCTTTGAGGGCATCCGCCGTGACCGAGGTCGCGGCGGATGCCTCGACGCGTTCTTCAGGGCGTGGGTGCGGTGAGATACCGCTGGACCGTGGGTCCGAGCCAGTCCACGATCTCCTCGCGGCCGAGCGCCATGCTCGCCGGGAACCGCAGCACGTAGCGCGTCAGCGCGAGCCCCAGCACGGTCGAGACGCACAGTGCCGCCCGCGCCTGCGCCTGCTCCGGCTCGTGGCCCAGCCGGCGGGCCAGCGGGATCATCTGCTCGCGCAGCACGCTCTGCATGCGATCGGCGGCGGCCGGGTCGGTGGCGCCGACTCGCATCAGCGCGGTGAGCTCCCCGTTCTCCTCCCACAGGGTGAGGAAGTGGCGCACCAGCGTACGGCCGATCTCCTCGCGCGGTTCGAGGGACAGGCCCGGCAACCCGGGATCGATCGCGACGGCCGCCGCGAACAGGCCCGCCTTGTTGCCGTAGTAGCGCATCACCATCGACGGGTCGATCTTCGCGTCGCGCGCGATGGCCCGGATGGTCGCCTTCTCGTAGCCGTCCGCCACGAACCGCTCGCGGGCCGCGTCGAGGATCGTGGCGCGGGTGGCGTCGGAACGCCTGGCGGCCTGCTGGTTCTCCGTGGTGCCGGTCATGCCAACAACGTAGACCAACAGGTGTTGACAGTCCATCGCTGCGGCTCTACGTTTGCCAACAGTGTTGGCCAACAGTGTTGGCAAGGTCGCTGTCGTTGGAGGCCCCTGGTGTCACCTGCGATACCCCTTGAGCGTCCGTCAGATCTCCTCGTGCCACAGCTAGCGAGCGTCGTGAGCGTCGCCGGACCCAGTACGGCGCTGGCCGGCCTTGATGCCGTGGGACAACCGATAGCGAAGGGAAGTACCGAAAATGGCCAAGCTGCAGAGTCTCGACCCGCACACGCCGATGTTCGCGCAGTTCAAGGAGAAGACCGGGCCCATCGTCCTGGCCAACACCTTCGTCGTCCCGAAGGAGAGGGCTGAAGCGTTCCTGGCCCTCTTTCGGAGGCAGGCGGAGTTCATGAAGACCCAGCCGGGATTCGTCTCCCTGCAGATGCACCAGGGAACGGCGGACAGTCAACTTCTGATGAATGTCGCGGTCTGGGAGTCGACCGAGGCGCTCGCCACGGCGTTCGGCAGCCCGGAGTTCCAGCGCATGGCGGCCGAGTTCGGCGACGACATCGTGTCGTACCCGCACATCTTCGAGCAGATCGACATATGACACGGCAGCTGCAGCCGGGGAGGGCAGTCGGAGAAGCCCTGACCTCCCCCGGGCAGTCACGCATCCATGCGCCATGCCGGGTCGCCAAGGCCGAGCCCGAAGCCGGCCGCGCCTCGCGCCCCACCACGCGTAGCTCCGTCCCTGAAGAGGAGTCACCATGACCGTGGAACTGAATCACACCATCGTCCCCGCCCGTGACCCGCAAGCCTCGGCGCAGTTCCTGGCCGACATCCTCGGCCTGAGTGTCGATCCGCCGGTGGCGCACTTCACGCCGGTCACGCTGGCCAACCAGGTCAGCCTGGACTATGACCAGCTGAACGACTTCGAGCCACACCACTACGCGTTCATGGTCAGCGAGCCGGAGTTCGACGCCGCCCTCGCCCGCATCCAGCACGGCGGCATCACCCACTACGGCGATCCCGCATGCCAAGAGATCGGGCAGATCTATCGCAGTGAGCGCACCGTGGGCCGCAGGGGCACCTACTTCCGCGACCCCGACGGACATCTCATGGAGATCCTCACTCCGGGCGGCGCCGGGTCGTGAGTCTGATGGCGGCCCAGCGGATCACGGCGTCGCTGGTGGTGGCGGGATCGCGGCAAAACCGGCATCGGCGAAGACGAACCGGCAGGCCGGCGCGGTCAGAGACCGAGTAAGGCGATCTTGCCCCCCCACCCGCGCCGGTCCGCGTCATCTGGCACGTCATCGACCGCCCCGCTATGCCCGCCGCATCCGCCGCTGAACCCCTGCCCCACCCCAGGCTGAACGTCAAAGGAGAAGAACCATGTCGCTGAAGAACGTCAACACCGTCCTGGCCACCGTCTGCGCCCTGTTCGTCCTCTACCTCGGGTTGTCCTTCATCCTGGCCCCGGAGGCGTCCACTCAAGGCGTTGGCCTGCCGACCTGGCCCGCCGGCAACGGCGACGGCTTCCTCATCATGAAGGGCACCCGCGAATTCTCGATGGGCCTGGTCATCGGCCTCCTCCTGCTGACGGGCCACCGCCGCGCCCTGGGCTGGGTCCTGCTGATGGAGGCCGTAGCCCCGTTCGGCGACATGATCAACGTCTTGGCCCACCACGGCCCCCTCGCCGCCGCGTTCGGCATCCACGGCCTGACCTCGGCGCTGATCGCGATCACCGGCCTGCTGACTCTCCGGGAGACCAGTCAGGCTCACAAGGCCACCGCCCCGGCGCCCGCCGCACAGCCCGCCTGACAGCTGCATGCCCCCAAGGGGTGGCCCGGCCAAATGGCCGGGCCACCCCTTATCCGTCAGCGACCGCCGAGAAGGGTCAGGCAAACGATCTTCTTCCAGCCGGCGGCGGCATGACAGCTGAGGCGGCCTGCTGCGCCGCAGCGGCCACGGCCACCTGAACTGGCTGGTATTGGGCACGGGTGCCGCGGTCACCACCATGCCGCTCATCACCCGCAACCACGGAAACGAGACCCGAGCCGGTTGAGTCGAACCGGCCCCTGCCCCGATTCTCATAAACGTTCCTTTGCCCGAGCAAGATCAAGTAGAGCCGGGCAGAGGTCGTCGAGAAGCCGATCGGGTCGCAGAAGCCGTTCTCACTCAAAAGTGGCAAGAGGGGGGTTCTGCGACTTGCGTTGTGCGAAAATCCGGGTCATGGCGGACCCTCAAGAGCCTTCCCCGCCCGCCGGGTCGGAAGCCGATCTCGTCGAACGCCATCCGTGCCCGAAGTGCAAGGCGGCCCCCGGCTCGCCGTGCCGCTCGCGCTCCGGCGCGGTCGCCAGCGCCTACCACACCGGCCGCTTCACCAAGGTGCCCAAGCTCGCGAAGGAGCTGCGGGTACAGACGCCGGCCGACCGCGGACCCGGCCAGCCGTGGCGGCCCGGGGCTCCGGTGCCCGCCGCCGTCGATCCGGACCTGCCGAGCGCGGACATCCGCATCGGCTACGCCCGTTGCTCGACGCTCGGGCAGGAACTCGATTCGCAGCTGGACGCGCTCGCCAAGCACGGCATCGACAGGGACAAGGCCTTCAGCGAGAAGATCAGCACCCGCATCAAGGTCCGCCCCGCATTCGAAGAGGCGCTCAAGACTGCCCGGGAGATCAAGGCGCACGCCCCGCACTGCCGGGTCCTGTTCACGGTGTACGAGATGAAGAGGCTGGGACGGGACGCGGCCGAGCTCACCGCGCTCGCCGACCATCTGACCGAGCACGGCCTGGTGCTGGAGATGCTCGCCGGACCGCTGCCCGGCATCTACGACCCCACCGGGCCGGGCAAGCTCCTGTTCGGCTTCTTCGCCGCGATGGCCGAGACCGAGCGGGAGACCATCCGCGAGTCGACGCTCGAAGGGCTCGACACCGCCGCCCGCAAGGGCAAGTACGGCGGCCGGCCCCCGGTCATCACCGACGACATGCTGCACACCGTGCTCCGCCGGAAGGCGCTCGGCGAGTCCGTCGAGCAGATCCAGCCCGACCTGATCATCCCCACCGGCAAGCGCAAGGCGCAGAGCCCCAGCATCTACCGGGCGCTCGCCGAGCACGAGAAGACCCAGGCGTACCCCGAGGCCGTCGAGGCGGCGCACGACGACTTCGCCGCTCTTCGGCAACGCGACTGCAGCCCCGTGTAGTTACTCTGCGTTACTCGCCACTTGGCGGCAGCTATACGAGAACTGGGCCCTGAACACCGGGCCGACGCCGACGCCCGCCGCGCCTGCTCCGCCGCCTACTCCGCTACCTCCTCCGTCGGCCGTATCGCCTCCGCCATCCGCAGGATGCGTTCCGGGAGGTACGGCGACTCGACCCGGATGCTCCAGCCACGGCGGCGCGCGTGGCAGGCCAGGGCGAGGACGTCCAGGTTGACCGTGGCCGTGGTGTCGTCCACCCGGTCGCCGACCGCGTAGTAGTCCCGGTGGGTCTCCAGGGCGTCGGCCAGGGCCAGGTTGAAGGACTCCTCGTCACCCTCGACGAGTTGGGAGAGCAGGACGGCGGGCGCGGGCAGGAAACCCCACTCCTCGGCCTTCTCCCTCTCGTGCAGGGCCCGTTCGGCCGCCGCCTCCGGGTCGTCGCCGGTCAGGTAGGCGTGCAGGGCCCGGCGGTAGGCGGTGGCGGCCGAGCCGTCCTCGGACGCCACCGTGGGGCCGGCCAGGACCAGCGGCGCGAGGTCCTCGCGGGCGCCGGTGATCAGGGCGAGCGCGACGGCCCGCTGCCAGGCGCCGGGGCTCGCCTCCTTGGTGCGGCCCGCGGGGAAGCGGGCCGTCATCCCGTCGACGGTCACCTCCACCTCGGTGCCGGGTTCGGCCAGGGCGAGGCGGAAGACCGCCGCCCGCGCCCGCGAGGCCACCACCAGGTTGCGCAGCTGGGCGTCGGTGGTGACACCCGCCGCGGCGCGCCGCTTGAAGAGCAGTTCCTGGTCGTCGGCCGCACTGCCCAGGCGCCACACGGACGGCGTCCCCCCGTCCTTCGGGGCGAGCGCTTCGGCGACGGACGCCTCGAACAGGGCCTCAGTCTCGGGGTGCACCGTGCAGTCGTACTCCGGGCGGTCCACCACCAGCGGTCCCGCGGCCAGCGCGGCGACGGCGTCCGGGCGCCGGTCGCGGCCCAGCCCCGCCACGCGCGGGCCCTGCTTCTCGAAGCCCGTCACCAGGGCGTGCGGGAGGTAGCCGCTGTCCACGGCCGGGAGCCACCCGTGCGTGCGGTAGGCGTGCGCGGCGAGGCCGAGCGGTATCAGCGGGAGCAGGCTGCGCGCGGGCGCGTGCTCACCGTGGAGGGTGCTCTCCTTGTGCAGGAGCTCCGCCAGCGCGGTATCGAAGGCCGCGCGGTCCTCGACGGCCACGGCCCGCAGCACCGCCAGCGCCAGGGTGTCCGGGTGTGCCAGCAGCCTGCCGTCACCGCTCTCCTCCGCGTGGGCGCGCAGGCGGGCGATCGCGGCGTCAAGGGCGGCCAGCTTGACCTGGTCGCTGAGCGGGTAGTCGGCGTCCTCGTCGTCGCTGCCGTCCATGACCTGCGCGTAGAGACCGGTGGCGAGTTCACCCGGCGGAGTGCCCTGCGCCTGATCTGCGAACGCCTGGCGGGCGAAGTAGAACGCCTCGCCGTGCGAGGAGGTGTTCCGGCCGGTGAGGACGCCGAGGCAGACCGCCTCGCTCCAGTCGCGTGCCGTGATACTGCCCCGCTCGCCCCCGGTGTCGGGGTCGTACGGGTCATGGCTCATGCCGAAGTTCACGTAGTTCAGGAAGACCGAGAAGCGCGTGTTGGAGAAGTACGCCGTGTGCGTGACCGCACCGATCGACGCCTCCGCGGCGTCCCGCAGCACGGCCTTCGCCTCCGGAGTGTCGAGCCCGCTCCCCCCGGCCGACAGCGCCGCCAGGTAGTCCAGCAGGTCCTCCGCTATGACCTGCCACTCGTACACGCCCATCGGTCCGGCCTTCGACATCGAGCGCACCTTGCCCCCGAGCCGGTTCGCGGAGTCCTCCCGCGCTGCCGAGAGACGGGCTTCGGCCACCTGATGACGTTCGATCCGCACTGCGCCGCTCCTTGATCCGATCCGTGTGCCCCACCCTAGACAGGGGGTCTGACAACCCACTTCCGAAGTCCACCGGTGAGCGCACCCCTCCCCGAACCTGCCGCCGCTCCGGGAATACCGGTGCTATGCCCACCGGTTGCCGCAAACGCAAGGCCGGTACGACACTTCGGGAGGATCCATGACAGTCCAGGGCACGGTGGCCGCTGGTTTCGAGGGCGTGCGCGAGGAGTTCGCCGCCTTCCTCTCCGCCGAGGAACACGACCCGGGCGCACAGCTCGTGGTGGTGCGCGACGGCGAGCGGGTGGTGGACCTGTGGTCCGCCGCGGTGAACGCCGAGTCCCTGGTACCGGTCTTCTCCTCCACCAAGGGCGCCGCCTACCTGGTCACCGCGCTGCTCGTCCAGGACGGCGTCCTCGACCTGGACCGCACCGTCGCCTCCTACTGGCCGGACTTCGCCGCCGAGGGCAAGGCGGACATCACCCTGCGCGACCTGCTGGCGCACCGCTCCGGCGTGGTCGGCGCGGACAAGGGATTCAGCCCGGAGGAGGTGGCCGACGACCGGGCGATCGCGGCCCGGCTCGCGGGACAGCGGCCGTTCTGGAAGCCGGGGCGCTTCTTCGGCTACCACGCCCTCGTGATCGGGGCACTGGTCGGCGAGGTGGTGTTCCGGGCCACCGGCCGCACGCTCCAGGAGTGGTACGAGGAGCGGGTCCGCGCCCCGTACGACCTGGACCTGTGGCTGGGCCTCCCGGAGTCCGAGGAAGGGCGCTTCCTGACGACCCAGCCGATGCTGCCGACGCCGGAGCAGCAGGCCGAGCTGACGGCCGCCGCGCGGTCCCCGCACAGCCTGGCCGGCATCGCCTTCAACGCGCACGCGCCCGGCGCGGGCGAGCTGTACGACTTCGCCAACTCCCGCGCGGTGCGGGCCAAGGGGCAGGCCTCGGCGGGCGGTGTGGGATCGGCGCGCGGCCTGGCCGGGATGTACACGGCGGCGGCGTTCGGCCTGGACGGCTGCGGTCCGCTCCTGAAGCCGGACACGGCGGCCGAGTTCGCCCGGATCCACTCCTCGGGCGAGGACCTGGTCAGCGGCGAGCCGCAGTCGTTCGGCCTGGGCTTCAGCACGCTCGGCTTCCGCTACCGGGCGACCGGCGCGGGCGCGTTCGGCCACAGCGGCGCCGCGGGCTCGCTGGCCCTCGCGGACCCGCGGCAGGGCTACGCGTACGCGTACACCCGCCGCCGCTTCGCCTTCCCAGGCGGCGCGGCCCCGGAGAACGAGCGGCTGCTGTGGTCGGTGGTGCGGTCGCTGGGCTAGGGCGTGTCTGATGGCTCTTTGGCGAGGTCCCGGAGCCAGATGATGAGGGCTGCGGTGGCCAGGGTGCCGTGGAATATGTAGTCGCGTTTGTCGTATCTG